>NZ_JBVJBI010000004.1:170242-175533 GCF_055589745.1 Kitasatospora sp. NPDC041917
GCGCTCATAGCTCAACGGATAGAGCACTTGACTACGGATCAAGAGGTTGCAGGTTCGAATCCTGCTGAGCGCACCATCGAGAAGCCCCCGGCCACCGGCCGGGGGCTTCTCCCGTTCCCCGGCGCGCCGGGCCACTGATTCGAACAGGGCCCTGCGGTGGATGGTTCCGTCCCGGAGGCCGGCGTCCCCCGGATGGGTCCGGAGTTCCCGTTCTTGCGTCCGTTCGAGTGGTGCCGATTGCCGCCTAATGGATGAAATGCAGCCGTTTCGGGTACATCCCGTCCTGCCGCCCGAATGACCGCCGATCGGGTGGGACACGGCCAAAAGCACAGGTGTCGCCGTATGCCCGGCCCTGGGCCGTGATTCCTTTTTGTCGGATCTTGTGCAGCCTGCCCGCCTGCCCGCCAGCCCGGCAGCCCACCGCGAAGGAGAGCCGGATGAGCCGACAGTTTTCCCTTACGGCTGCCGCCCTGGCCGTCCTCGCGACCGGGCTGCTGACCACGTGGAACGCCCCGCTCTCGGTGGCCCGCCAGTCCCCCGACACCTGGTCCGCCGAGCACCGGGCGGTGCTGCCCTCCGGACTTTCGGTCCGGTTCGATCTCGATGCCTCCCCGGGCACCGGCGTCACCGCCGCACCGGGCGCATTGGCGGACCGCTCCGCCGCCGGTCTCCCCGCCGCCCGCTATGCCGACGGAATGCGGCCGGGAGATCCCGCGCAGACCTTCGACCTCGCCCCCGACCGTCCGCAGGCGGACGGCTCCTGGCGCACCGTGGGAACGCTCCGGCTGGATTTCTCCCGCCCGGTCCGCAATCCCCGGCTGCACCTCAGCGGCCTGGCCGCGCTCGCCACCGGGAATTCCGGCAGCACCAGCACGGCAACCCGGCTGACCGTGACCGGAGGCTCGCCGGCCGCCCCCGCCCTGGTCGACCGCACGGACTGGCCCGGCTGGACGGTCGAGGGCAACGTCCTCGCCCCCGCGAGCCCGGACGGGGCGTCCGACGGCGATCCCGGTTCGGCGGCCGAGGGCTCGCTGGAGCTGGCCGGCACGGTCCGCACCGCGGTGTTCCGGGTCGAGCAGCGCTCCGTCGCCCGGGCCGGCAGCACCACCACCCCGCCCGCCCTGCGCCAGGCCTACACCGTCACCGTCGACGAGGGCCTCGGCACCGCCCCGCAGGACTACGGCAACGCCTCGCACGTGGTCACCGACCTCTTCCTGGGCGCCGACGCGGCCGGTCCGGCGCGCACCGCCGGCAGCCGTTCCGCCGGGGCCCCCGGCAGCGGGCCGCTGGTCCGGCCCGACCACGGGGCGGCCCCACGCAGCCCGTTCGACGGCCCCCGGGCCGGGCTCCAGCCCGGCCGCGGCGAGTACCAGGGCGCCGACCCGGCGATCGCCTTCCCCGCCGAGGCCGCGATCGGCCGCTACTACCGGCTCACCGTCCCGGTCGCGGTCGGCGACCAGCCCGCGACCCTGGCCGGCTGGATCGACTTCGACCGCACCGGCCGGTTCGACCCCGCCGAGCGGGTGCAGACCGAGGTCCCGCCGGGCGCCGACACCGCCACCCTGGAGTGGACCGTCCCGGCCGGTGCGGCCTCCGGCGGGACCTGGGCCAGGCTGCGGATCGGCCGCGACGCCGGCCAGCTCGTCTCCTCCGGTGGGTTCGCCGACTCCGGACAGGTCAGCGACCAGCGGATCGAGCTGACCGTCGGCGCCTCCCGGCCGGAGATCGCCGAGCCGGTCGACGGGACCGTGCTCGCCGACGCCCGGCCGCGGATCAGCGGCGGGGGCGCGGTGTCCGGTGCCACGGTGGAGGTCGTCGAGGGCGACACCGCACTCTGCAAGGCCAAGGTCCTGCGCGGCGGCGACTGGTCCTGCCGCCCCGACACCGGGCTGGCGCCCGGTCCGCACGCCCTCACCCCGGTGGAGACCACCACCGGCGGTGTGGTGCTGCGCGGCGAGCCGGTCGCGGTCAGCGTGAAGAGCGTGCCGCCGGGCGCCCCCACGCTCACCGTCCCCGCCTACACCAACGACCCGGGGCTCCGGCTCACCGGCACCGGCGAGGCGGGCAGCACCGTCTCGGCGGTCGAACGGGGCTCGGGCGACGACCTGTGCATCACGGGGGTGCCGGCGGACGGCCGGTGGTCCTGCCTGCCGGTCGAGATCCTGACGGACGGGAAGCACCTGCTCACCCCGGTCGCGGTCGACGCGGCGGGGAACCGGACGGCCGGGCCGCCGGTGGAGCTGGTCGTCGACACCGGCCTGCCGCAGCGGCCGGTGCTCACCTCCCCGGCCCCGGGGGAGACCGTGCGGGTCAGCCGGCCGAAGCTGGCCGGCCGGGCGGAGCCGGGAGGGAACGTGCTGGTCACGGTGCGGCCCGGGGCGTCCTCGGAGACGGAACGGCGGACGGTGCTCTGCGGGGCCACGGCGGCGTTCGACGGGAGCTGGAGCTGCACGGCCAACCGGGACCTGACGGACGGGGACCAGTGGCTGCTCGTCACGGCGACCGACCGGGCGGGCAACGAGGTCTCGGCGGAGCCGGTGCCGGTACGGGTCGCCGCTGCGGGCGCGGTGCCCGATCCGGCGGCGTCGAGCCCGGCGGTGTCGGGTTCGGTGTCGCCGAGTCCGGCGGCACAGAGTTCGACGGCAGTCGGTCCGACGGCTTCGGCTCCGGCCGCGGAGGTGTCGAGCCCGGTGGCCGGGAGCCCGACCCGGTCGGCCTCGGCCTCGGCCCGGCCCAGTCCGACGACGGCAGCGACGACGGTGACGGCGTCCGGTCCGGCGGCGAGTCCTGTGGCGCCCGGGTCGGCGGCGCCGAGCCCGGTGGCGTCCGGTGCGTCGGCGGTGCCGTCGAACCTCGCCGAGTCGGGCCCGAGCGCTCAGGGTTCGGCGGTGGCCTCGCCGAGTCCGTCGGTCGCGCCGGCGCCTTCGGAGGTGCCCGCGGCGCTGCCGATCGTGGTTCCGTCGGCGGGAGCCCGGCCGGTGACGGCAAGTCCGGTGGTGGCGTCGTCGGTGGCGCCGACGTCGCGTCCGAGCGCTTCGGTCCCGGCGGCGGCCACCGTGACCACCGCGTCCGTCGCGTCCACCGGCCTCGTCGCCCCGATCCCCTCGGCCACCGTGACCGTCTCCCCGGCTCCGGCTCCGGCTCTGGCTCCGGCTCCGGCCCCGGCCGACGGTGTCGGCGCCTTGCCGGCCGCTGTCGCCGCGGTGCAGTCCGCGCCCTCGCCGGCCGGAACCGCCGGAACCGCCGGAACGGCCGTCGGAACCGCCGGAGCTGCCGACTCGGCCGGGGCCGTCGCCGAACCCGCCGAACCCGCCGAACCCGCCGAGTCCACTCGGGACGCGGCCCGGCCGTTGGCGGCGCCTCCGGTGGGGGCGTCGCAGGGCGCGTCCGGACGGCCCGGGGAGACCGGCCGGCGCGGTGGGCTCGCCGGAGTCCTGCTGGTGCTCACCGGTCTGGGGCTGATCACCCGTCGGGTGTTCGCCCGTAGGGCCGGTGCTCCTCGGCGCTGATCGGCGCCGAACTGTCCCGACCATCCACTCATGTGCCTGCGCGTCAGGTCGGCTTTGGATGATTCGTCAGTAAATGTCGACACACCTCGGTTCAAATGTCGCATTTGATGACGTATGAACTTAGCCTGACCCTGGCACTGCCCGTCAGATCCGGGCCGCCCGTTGCGCGACACACCGACCCAGAGGATCCGTGCATGGACGTCACCCGCGATTCTTCGCAGCGACCCGACAATCTGCCCAAGGTGTTTCCGCCGGCAGTGCCGGAACGTTCCGCCTCCGGCTCCAGCCCGCTGGCCAGAACCACGGCCATCAGGACCGTCACGTCGGACGGCCCGGCCGACAGCGGGCCGGCGACCACCCCGCTGGCCGTCGTCCCGAGCCCCGCGCAGGCCGGCCCGGCGGACCGGCGCGACCCGCTGGAGACGGCCGCCCCCGAGACCGTCGAGCTGCTGGACGTCACGGCGGCCGGAACCGCGACCGCCACCACCTCCCGGCGCCCGCCGCGCGCCGACCAGGCGCTGCGCGAGCACCGCGCCGCCGCGCTGCCCGGCTGGATCGCCCTGCTGGCCGTGCTGATCGGCGTGGCCGGTGTGCTGTTCGTACTGCTGCGCACCGGCGTCATCCCGTACTGGGACGCGCTGCCCGACCTGCGCGGCACCGTCGCACGGGAGAGCGGCCGGGTGGAGGCGGACGCGCAGTGGATCGCCGCGGCGGCCGCGGCCGGCCTGCTGGTGGTGCTCGCGCTCGCCGGACTGCTGGCCAACGCGGGCGGCGAGACCCGGGTGCTGACCCGCTGGGGCCGCTATCGGGGCACCGTCCGCCGGGCCGGCCTGGTCTGGGTCAACCCGCTGCTGCGCCGTCGTCGGGTGGACGTGCGGCTGCGGCACTGGCGCAGCGAGCCGGTCAAGGTGGTGGACCGCACCGGCACGCCGATCGTGGTCCGGCTGCTGATCGTCTGGCGGATCAAGGACACCGCGCGGGCGCTGCTGGCGATCGAGGACCACGAGAGCTACCTGCGCGAGCAGGTCCAGGCGGTGCTCACCCGCACCGCGTCCACCCTGCCCTGCGACAGCAACGCGGCCCCCGGTCCCGCGCTGCGCGACGGGCAGTGGTTCGCCGACGAGATGACCAGGGCGCTGGCGGCCGAGGCGGCCCCGGCCGGCCTGGAGGTCTACTCGGTGCAGCCGCTGGCCCTGGAGTACGCGCCCGAGGTGGCCGAGTCGATGCGCCGGCGCCGGCTGGCCGACCTGGACGCGGGCCTGCGCACGGTGCTGGTGGACGACGCGGTGGAGGCGGCGGCGCTCGCCGTCCGCCGTCTGGAGCGGGCGACCGCGCACGAACTGGACGAGGCCGCCCGCAGCGCGCTGATGGAACAGCTGCTGGTCGCCTTCGTCGCCCCGGCCGGAGTGGCCGCCTCGGTACCGTCCCCGGCCGCCCGCGCCGGGCGGAAGGAAGGACGACCCGCATGAGGATAGCCACCGGCGCGTACGCCGAACCCGCCGTCACCGTCGGCTCGGGCGGCCCCGACGGTGATCCCGGTCTGATCGGCTTCGAGGAGCGACTCGGCAGCATCCCCGCGATCGTGGGCTGCGGCTGCCCGAACTGCGTCGTCCGGCCGCGCACCGCCCGCTCCGCGGCGGCGGCCGGCGGCAGCCGAATACACCGGGCCGTGCGGAGCACCTGTCTGGCCACCACCGTGCTGGCGGGCGCCGGCGTCGTCGGCCTGACGGCCGGCGCCGGATCCGCGCACGCCGCGGCCGGGAAGCAGGGCTGGGACGGGTC
>NZ_JBVJBI010000004.1:175630-378636 GCF_055589745.1 Kitasatospora sp. NPDC041917
GTCGAAGTACTGGTTCAAGAACGGCTCCGGCGAGTGGCGTTGGACCAGCCACTCCGACGTCTACGCGAGCCGCACCGGGCAGTCCGCCGGCTCGGCCGGCGCTTCCGCCCGGGCCGGCGCCACCGCCCAGGCCGCCTCCAACGGTTCGGCCTCCTCCGACGGGATGCGCCAGGGCTGGGACGGGTCGAAGTACTGGTTCAAGAACGGCTCCGGCGAGTGGCGTTGGACCAGCCACTCCGACGTCTACGCGAGCCGCACCGGGCAGTCCGCCGGCTCGGCCCAGGCCCCCGCGCAGCCCGCGGCCCCCGCGAGCCGTCCGTCGGCCAAGCCCTCGCCGGCCCCCGGAAGCACGGAGGCGGCCATCGACTACGCGCTCGCCCAACTGGGCAAACCGTACGTTTGGGGCGGCAACGGCCCGTCCGGCTACGACTGTTCGGGGCTGGTCCAGCAGGCCTACCGGCGCGCGGGGATCAGCCTGCCGCGGGTGGCCGACGACCAGTACGCGGCGACCACGCCGATCAGCGCCGGGCAACTGCGCCGCGGCGACCTGGTGTTCTGGTCCGACAGCGGCCGGGCCTCGGGGATCCACCACGTGGGGATCTACCTGGGCGGCGGCACCTTCGTGGAGGCGCCCCGGCCGGGGACGACCGTCCGCATCTCGACCCTCAGCCCGGGCTACTACCCGACCCACTTCGGCCGGCCGTAGCCGCGGAACCCGTACCGGGCCCCGACAGCGCGCCGCTGTCGGGGCCCGGACCGCGTCCAGGGCGGCTGCGGGGCGGAGCAGCCGTGGCGCCGGGCGGGCTCAGGCGGAGGCGGCGTCCAGCAGGGCGGTCTGCTCCGGGGTGAGCTCCAGGGTGGCGCCGGCCAGCAGCGGCGGGAGCTGCTCGACGGTGCGGGCGCTGGCGATCGGGGCGGCGACCGTCGGACGGGCGGCGAGCCAGGCCAGGGCGACGGAGGCGAGCTCCACCTCCAGCTCGGCGGCGACGGTGTCCAGCGCCTCCAGCACCTTGGGGCCGCGCGGCTCGGCCAGGTAGCGGGTGGCGCCCTCGGCGCGGGCGCTGTCCACGCCGTCGACCCCGGGACGGTACTTGCCGGTCAGGAAGCCGGAGGCCAGCGCGTAGTACGGGACGGTGGCCAGACCGTGCTCGGCGACCACGTCGGCCAGCGGGCCCTCGAAGGTGCCGCGCGAGACCAGGTTGTAGTGCGGCTGGACGGCGACGTACTTCGCCAGGCCCTCGCGCTCGGCGAAGGCCAGTGACTCGGTGAGCCGCTCGGCGGAGATGTTGGAGGCGGCGACCGCCCGGACCTTGCCCTCGCGGACCAGCTCGTCCAGCGCGGTGACGAACTCCTCGACCGGGGTGTCGTCGTCCCGGTGGGTGTAGTAGAGGTCGATCCGCTCGACCCCCAGGCGGCGCAGCGAGTCCTCGGCCGCGGCCTTGACGTTGGCGGCGCCCAGGCCGCTGCGCTCGGCGTGCATGCCGACCTTGGTGGCGATCACGATGTCCTCGCGGTTGCCGCGGCTGCGCAGCCAGTTGCCGAGGACGGTCTCGGACTCGCCGCCGGTGTTGCCCGGGGCCCAGGCGGAGTAGACGTCGGCGGTGTCGACGAAGTTGCCGCCGGCTGCCGCGTAGGCGTCCAGGACGGCGAAGGACTGCTGTTCGTCGGCCGTCCATCCGAAGACGTTGCCGCCGAGGGAGAGCGGGAAGACGGACAGGTCGGAGGTGCCGAGGCGGACCCGGCTGTGGTTTCCGGTCATGGGGGAAGTCAACCGGATTGCGCGGCGGGGCATTCCGTGAACCGCGTGGTCTTCACGGAGCCGTCGTACCGCTGTCGCACGTGGGGGTGGTGTGTTCCGCGCGACGGGGGTCCGGGGTGTGCCCGAGGTGGGCGGATTCGTTAGAGTCCGTGCCATGGCTGACAACGACTACGACCCCGCCGGCAGCACCCAGATGTTCCGGGCGTTCGTCGACGAGAGCCCGGCGCCCCAGGCCCCGGGCAACGTTTCCACCTACGGCAGCAGCAAGAGCGGCAGCCGCACCGGCGTGATCGCGCTGATCGCCGTCGTCGTGCTGGTCGCCCTGGGCGGCGTGATCTGGCTGGCGGTCAAGTGACCCTCGCGCGGGTGACCCTCGTCCGGGTCACCCGCGCGACGGGAGCCGAGCTCCTCAGCAGGGCTTGCGCCAGGCGTCCAGTTCGAGCTTCTTGCGCATCGAGCTGAAGCCCAGCGACTTGGCCTTGCCGCAGAACCGGTCCGTGTCGAGCTTGTACTCGACGTGGAAGACCGCCTTGCCCGCCTTGACGAAGGGGGCGACACGGTCGCACTCGTCGAACTGCGAGCACTCCTCGTTGACCGCGAAGTCGAAGTCCGCGAGCAGCGCCGGGATCTGGTCCAGGTCGTTCTTCAGGCCGATGGCCAGGCCGCGTTCATGGGCGAGCTGCGCCAGCATCCGGTTGTACTTGAGCTGGTCGTCGGCGGTCAGCGGGAAACCGCTGTTCTGGTTGTAGGCCTCGATGGTGTCCGGCTCGATGGCGTCGAAGCCCTTGCTCCGGCACATGTCGAAGCGGGCGGCCATCAGCGGCCTCAGCTGGTCGAGCTTGCGGATGTCGAACCACTTCTCGCCCTTCCAGCCGGTGTCCGAGCCCTGGAGGGACTTGGCGAAGGCGGCGGAGTCGGGACGGAAGTTCTCCCAGGAGCCGGCGTTGATGTAGCAGATCACCTTGCGGCCCTTGGCGTGCAGCGCGGCCACCACCGAGGCGTCGTTCTCGAAGCCGTCGATGTCGTAGACCGGGACGTCCACCGACTGGTCGACGGCGCCGCCGAGTTGCCACTGCCAGGCCAGGCCGGGGGTGGGCTGCCAGCGGGCGCCGGCCGGCGGCGGTGCCGGGTTGCCCGGCGGGGTGCCGGGGCCCGGAGGGGTACCGGGCGGCGGACTGCCGGCGGGCGTTCCCGGGGCCGGCGCGCCGGCACTCGGGGTGGTGGGCCCGGGGGTCGGGGTGTCCGGGGCGGTGGTGGCCGCGTCGGGGGTGCCGGGGGTGCTCGGCGCGGTGGCCGCGGGGGAGTTGCTCGGGGTGCCGTCGGCCGAGTCCTGGTCGTCCTCCGATCCCGAGCTGCTGCACGAGCTGACCAGCAGGGCGGTGGTGGTGGCGAGGGCCAGGGTGGCCGGAAGCAGCCGGTTGCGACGGTTCACGGTAGTCGAACTCCGGATCGGGTCAGGTCAGTTCAGCGGCGTTCAGGCCGTACGGCAGGGTGCGCCAGGGGTTCTCCCCGGCTCCCGGTACGGCGCAGCCGACGCCGGCTCGCCGGGCGGCGATCAGGGCGGCGGCGTCCTGGGCGTTCTCGGTGGGGACGTCGTAGACCAGGTGGCAGAAGCGGGAGGCCGCATGCCTGCCGGTCCACAGCGGCAGCGTCATGTCGCGGTAGGCGTCCCAGTCGCCCTCGAAGGTCACCAGCAGGTCGGCCAGGCCGACCTCCGCGTAGCCCGGGTCCGGGTGCTCGCCGTGGCCGAACACCACGGTGCCGCAGCCGGCCGCGCGGGCGGCCGTGGCCAGCCGCCGGTAGTGCGCGAGCGCGCCCCGGTGGGTGGTGACCTGGTCGAAGTAGACGCCGGTGATGCCGTGGCGTTGACGGTAGGTCAGGATGTCGGCCACCACGGCCGCGTGCGGGCGGCGGCCGTAGTCGGTGTCGGTGTAGCCGACCAGCGGCAGGCCGGCGGCGCGCAGTCGGTCGGCCGCCTCGGCGAAGACGTGGTCCGGGACCTCGCCCGGACCGTCGGCGAGGTTGAGCACGACGGCGGCGATCCGGGCGGGGTCGGCGGCGGCGACCGCCTGCCAGGCCGCCGGGTCCACCGCGGGGTGGACGTACAGCGGCACCAGCAGGCGGCCGTCGGGGGTCTGCCCGGTGGTCATGCGACCACCGGGTCGGGCGTGGGTCCGGCAGCGGTGCCGAGCCACAGGTCGCGCAGGGTGTCGGCGAGGTCCGTCTCCGGCCGCCAGCCGAGCTCCCGGGCGGCGGCCGACACGTCGGCCTGCTGCCAGGAGACCGCGGCCGAGCGTTCGGAGCCCGCCCCGCTCTCGTCGATCCGGCCGGTGAAGCCGGCCGCGGCGACCAGCCCGTCGGCGATCGCCCGGACCTGCCGGGCCCGGCCGGAGGCCAGGTTGAGCACCCGGGGCAGCGGACGGTCGGCGGTGACGGCCAGGCCGACCGCCCCGGCCACGTCCCGGGCGTCGACGAAGTCGCGGTAGGCGGAGAGGTCGCCGACCGTGATCACGCCGTCGGCGCCCTCGGGCGCCACCCGGCGCAGCTCGGCGGCCAGCCGGCCGGGCAGTGAGCCCGCCGGGGCGCCGGGGCCGACCGGGTTGAACACCCGCAGCACCACGGCGTCCAGCGGCGAGCCGGCCACCGCGAGGGAGCCGGCCAGCTTGGTCGCGCCGTACACGCCGACCGGGCGCGCGTCGGCGTCCTCGGTCAGGGACTCGCCCTGTCCGCAGACGCCGTACTCGCCGGCCGAACCGATGTGCACCAGGCGGGCCTTCGGGGCGCCGAGGGAGAGCGCCTCGCAGAGCACCGCCGGGCCGCGGGCGTTCACCTCGGCGAGCTTGACCGCGCTGCCGGCCACCGCGCCGGCGAAGTTGACCACCGCGTCGGGGGCCAGCGCGGACAGTTCCTCGCCGAGCGGGCCGGCCTGGGCGGTGGCCAGGTCCAGCCGGAGATCGTGGGCGGGCCGCCGCCCCGCGGTCAGCACGGTGGCACCGGGCAGTGACCGCAGGACGGCGGTGGCGTGACGGCCGAGGAAGCCGTCGCCGCCGAGGAGCAGAATTCTCACGCGGCCCGTCCGTCGCTCTCGGCGCCCGCGGTGGCGGGCTCGGCGTGCTCGTCGTCCGGGGCGGTGCGGGCGGCCGGGATCGGCAGTTCCGCGACGCTCGGCGTGGTGGCGGTCGACTCGAAGGGCATCAGGACCGGGCGGATGGTCGAGAACTCGGCGTTGGCCCGGTCGTAGTCGTCGGGCCGGCCGATGTCCAGCCAGTAGCCGCCGAACTCGTACGCGGACGGCGGGGTCCCGGCGGCCAGCAGGTCCAGCACCAGCTCGTCGAAGCCCAGCGGCAGGCCGGGGGTGTACTTGGCGAGCGCCGAGCGGGAGACGCCGTACACGCCCATCGAGACGCGGTAGTCGATGCTGGGCTTCTCCTGGAAGCCGGTGATGGTGCCCTCTTCGGCGGTCAGCACGCCGAAGTCGATCTTGACCTGACGGGCATAGGTGGCAATGGTCAGCGGGGCACCGGACGCCTCGTGGTGCTTGAGCACCCCGGCGAAGTCCAGGTCGGTCAGGATGTCGCCGTTCATCACCAGGAAGTGCTCGGGCAGGCGGTCCTGCATGGTGAGCAACGGGCCCATGGTGCCGAGCGGGCTGTCCTCGACGGCGTAGCCGACCCGCAGGCCCCACTGGGAGCCGTTGCCGACGTAGGCGCGGATGATGTGGCCGAGGTGGCCGATGGCCAGGGTGACGCTCTGGAAGCCCGCGGCGGCGAGCTGGCGCATCACGATCTCCAGGATCGCGTGCTGGTCGCCGATCGGAACGAGCGGCTTGGGAAGCGCGGTGGTGTACGGGCGGAGACGGACGCCCTTACCGCCGGCCAGGATCACTGCGTGCATGGTGTTTCCCCCACGGAAAGGATGTGCAGGACACGAACCTTGGTTACCAGGACGAGCAAGATCGGTTACGGCGGGTCAGACGTTGTAGATGTCGGTCTTGTAGCGGGCCAGGTTGGCCGGGTCGCGGAAGAACTCGATGGTCTGCTCCAGGCCCTGCTCCAGGCTGAAGCCGGGGGCCCAGCCGGTGGCCCGGCGCAGCCGGGTCGCGTCCGCGACCAGACGCATGACCTCGGAGTTGGTCGGACGGATGCGCTGCTCGTCCTCCTTCACCACCAGGTCCACGCCCATCAGCTTGCCGACCAGGGTGACCAGGTCGCCGACCGAGATCTCGCCGCCGGTGCCGGCGTTGAAGGTCCGGCCGACCACCGACTCGGCGGGCGCGGTGCCCACCGTGCGGAAGGCGTTGGCGGTGTCCTTGACGAACGTGAAGTCGCGGGTCGGGCGCAGGTCGCCGAGGGTGATCTCGGTCTGGCCGGCCGCGACCTGGGCGATCACGGTCGGGATGACGGCGCGCATCGACTGGCGCGGGCCGAAGGTGTTGAACGGGCGCAGGGTGACGACCGGGGTCTCGAAGCTGGCGTGGTAGCTGTCGGCCAGCCGGTCCCCGCCGGCCTTGGAGGCGGCGTACGGGGACTGGGTGTTGATCGGGTGGTCCTCGGTGATCGGCACGGTCTGCGCGGTGCCGTAGGTCTCGCTGGTGGAGGTGTGCACCAGGCGGGGGATCTCCAGGTGGCGCACCGCCTCCAGCACGTTCAGGGTGCCGGTGACGTTGGTGTCGACGTACGAGTGGGGGGCGCGGTAGGAGTACGGGATCGCGATCAGGGCGGCCAGGTGGTAGACCGCCTCGGTGCCCTTGACCAGGCCGTTGACCGAGCCCGGGTCCCGGACGTCGCCGAGGACGATCTCGACCGAGTCCAGCACCTCCTCGGACAGGGTCTCCAGCCAGCCGAAGGACGAGAAGGAGTTGTACTGGACCATCGCGCGGACGTGGTGCCCGTCGGCGACCAGGGTCTCGACGAGGTGGGAGCCGATGAAGCCCTCGGCTCCGGTAACCGCGACGCTGCTCATGCGGATTTCGCTTTCTCGATCTGCCGGGGCGGCCGGACGCCCTGCGGTGGCCGGCCGCCGTAGGCCCGGTGGGTGTCTCAGGTGAAACGGGTACGGCGGTGCACGCGAATGGAGGCGTGCGGGATATTCGATGTGTTCAGCGGTGCTGGGTGGTGCGGCCGAGCGCGGGCCCGGCGAGTGCGGTGAGGACGGTGGCGGCCGCCCCGCAGCCGATCAGCTGCAGGACGATCGGGTCCGCACCTGTCAGCAGCCCGGCGCTCTCGGCGACCGCGGCGGCCAGACAGACGAGGGCGGTGCTCCAGCTGAACCCGAAGGCGTTCAGCAGCAGCGCCAGCCAGAGCGAGCCGCCGAGGAGCAGCATCGCGCCGAGCTGCGGCACGCCGAGCGCGGGGGCGCCGGGCCACAGCACGGTCGCGGCGGCGTCCAGCGCGGCCACGGTGGTGAGGTAGATGAACAGGCAGCCGAGCAGGATCGCGCCGGTGCGGCGGGAGAACTGGCCGCTGGTGTGGCTGGTGCGCAGTGCGGCGACCGCCAGTGCCCGGTAGCGGAAGAGCAGCCACTCGGCGAGGCCCAGGCTGAGCGTCAGCGCGATCATGGCCGGTCCGGTCGGGGTGGTCGAGGTCTCCTGCGCGGGGTGGCCGCCGGACTGCACGGCCTGGTGGATGGTCCCGCCGAGGCCGGCGATCAGCGTGAGCGCGCCGCAGGCCAGGCCGAACAGCAGGTGCGGGACCTCCTGGCGGACCGGCAGCCTCAGCGCCACGGACTCGCGCTCGCCGCCGCGGATGCAGACCAGCAGCTCCCGGGCGGCCAGTCCGACCGCCAGCGCCACCGAGGCGAGCAGCACGACCGTTCGGACCAGCTGCGGAACGTCCACCGCCAGCACCACGCCCGCGCCGACCGAGGCCGGGGCCAGCGCCAGCAGCAGGAACTTCTCCCGCCCGAGCACCAGCAGCACGGTGGCCGCGCCCAGGTAGCAGGACTGTCCGGCGGCGAAGGACAGCGCGCCGAGCGGCCCGCCGACCACGTACGCGGCGGCGGACGCGACCAGCGCGCCGACCGGGGCGCCGACGGCCAGGCAGACCGCGGCCTCGCGGCGGCGCATCCGGCCCAGCCAGCGGTAGGAGCGGTGCGCCAGCGCCTGGTTGAAGCCCCAGCTGACCAGCGTGGCGACGGACAGCGCGAGCATGCCCGAGGGCAGGCCGAAGCGCATCCGGGTGGTCGCGAACAGGCTGGCGCCGAGCAGGTAGCCGAGCCCCGGCAGGGCGAACACCAGGCCGCGCACCACGCAGCGCCAGGGATCGGCCCGCCAGGGGTTGGCGAACTCGGAGCTCGGGCCGGGGTAGCGGCGCTGGACCTTCTCGAACAGCTCCTCGGCGACGGTGAACGCGTCGGGGCGGCCGTACAGCAGGGCGGCCTGCTCGTCCGAGAGGCCGTCGGACTCCAGGAAGGCCGCGATCTCGTACGGGTGGACGGCGTCGGCGCAGACGTCGCGCAGGCGCTCGGCGAGTTCGTCCAGCGGGTCCGCGGAGAGGTAGAGCGACTCCTCGGGCTCCGGCTCCTGCTCCGGCTGGGCGGGGCGGCGGCGCTTGAGCGGCAGGGTGCGCAGCTGCATGGTGTGCTCGGGTCCGGCTTCGTCCGGAACCAGTCGCAATGGACCGCTCATGCTCCGACCTCGTTGTGCTCGGCGGCCGCTTCGCGGGACACGCGCTTCTCGACGGTTCTCTCTCCCCCGGCCGCCGGCCGGGGGTGCTCCGGGCGCCGGTTCACGCTCCGACCTCGCTCGGCTCGGGGCGGGCGGCGGAGGCCAGCTGCTGGTCCCAGTCGGGGCTGGGGACCTGGTCGGTGACGGCGACCATGCCGCCGGGCATCCAGCGGGCGGTGCCCAGGAGTTCGGTGTAGATCCCGCGGAAGCCGTCGATGTTCTGGCGGAGGGTGAACTGCTCGATCACCCGCAGCCGGGCGCCCTCGCCGAGCCGGGCGCGCCGTTCGGCGTCGCGCAGCAGCTCGATCGCGGCGGCCGCCATCGGCTCGGGCTCGCGCGGCGGGACGACCAGTCCGGTGTCGCCGACGGCCTCGCGCACGCCGCCGACGTCGGTGGAGACGGTCGCGCGGCCGCAGGACATCGCTTCGATCAGGGTGAACGGGAAGCCCTCGCTGATGCTGGAGAGCATGACCACGTTGCCCGCCGCGTACGCGTCGGTGATGTCGGCGACGCGGCCCTCGAAGGCCACCGAGTCGGCTATGCCGAGCTCGGCGGCCAGGGCTATGCAGCGGTCCCGGTACGCCTCGCCGCCCTTGGGAGTGCCGCCGAAGAGCCGCAGCCGCGCCTCGGGGATCTCGCGCTGCACGATGGCGAAGGCCTGGATCAGCGTCTCCAGGTCCTTGATCGGGTCGACCCGGCCGGCCCAGCTGAGGGTCGGCGTCTCGGGCTCGGGACCGGCCGGCGGGAAGGCGGCCGGGTCCACCCCGTTGTAGACGGTGCGGATGTGCGAGGACGGCGTGCCGCCGCGCTCCTCCCAGCGCCGGTTGTACCGGTTGCCGGGGGTGACCAGCGCGGCCTGCCGGTAGCTCTCCTCGGCGAGCATCCGGTAGAAGCCGAGCAGCAACGCCTTGACCGGCCAGCGGTACGGGCCGGTGCGGTAGCCGAGGTAGCGCTCGCGCAGGTAGATGCCGTGCTCGGTGAGCAGAAACGGTACGCCGTACTGCTGGGCGGCGATCAGCCCGGGCAGGGTGGCGAGCCCGCCACTGGCCGCGTGCGCGACGCCCTCCTTCGGCGGCTCGACCGAGAGCGGCCGCAGGGCGTGCTCCAGCAGGTCGGTGGCGTTCAGGGCGTCGTGCAGGGTGGGCCGGGAGACGGCGGTCGGCAGGTAGTCGCGGGTCCAGACGTGCTGGAGGGTGCGCAGCGCGCGCTCGCTGCGCAGCGCCGGGCTGAGCAGCCCGTGCCGGGCGAGGTCGGCGAAGTTGTACAGCTCGGTGCCGAAGTGGGTGGTGTAGACCGGGTCGAGGATGGAGTGCAGGAAGCGCTCGTACGCGTTGAGGAAGCGCCGCATCTCCTTGCCGCGGGGCGGTCGGCCTTCCGAGGCCGGCCCCCAGAGCGGTGCGGTGGTGACCGACCGCACGTTGGCGGGCAGCTCCCAGGCCAGTGGTTCGTGCCCGGTTCCGGTGACGGCGATGACGTCGAACTCGACGTCCGGCATGCCTTGAACGAGCTGGTCGCACCAGACGCTCACGCCGCCGTGCTGGTGCGGATACGTCCCCTCGGTGAGCAGGGTGACGCGCATTCCTGTCCCCCCTCCTGTTCTTGCGTCGGTTCCGGCCTGGATGGCCGGAACGGGAGCCGTGGCGGGGTCGGGCCGGGTGACCGGCCCGACCCCGCCGGCGGCGGATCGTACCGGTTACCGGTTGCCGGAGCGTCCGGTGGTGCTGCTCGGCGTGGCCGTCCCCCCAGACGGCTTGCCGTTCTTCGTCGCAGCGGTGTTGCCGTGGTGGCCGTCGCCGCCCTGACCGATGGTGCCAGCGGTGACGTCCTTGCCCGGCACCGGGGTTCCGCTACCCGGGACCAGGGACGGAGCGGGCTTGCGCGTGGTGTCGCTCGGGCCCACCGGGACGGGGGTCGCGACGCCCTGCGGCACGACCTTCTTGTCCGCCGGCACCGGGGCCGGGACGGACTTGGCCGCGACGCTCGGGGCGACGGCGGCCGGGGCGGCCGGCGCGGACGGCAGCTGCAGGGTGACGCTGCTCTGCAGCGCGCCCGGGGACACCCAACCCGAGAGCGTACCGGCGTAGGACGAACCGAACCCGCCCGTTCCGATGGCCAGCTTCTGAGCAGTTCCGGTCGGCATGGTGGCCTGGACCTGAACGCCCGACGGCGCGTTCACGGTGATGGTGTTGCCGACCCGGTAGGCGGTGACCTGACCGGCGGCGAGCGCGTTGTTCCAGGCCGCGCGGCGCTGGAACTCCTGGCCGATCTCGCGCTGGCTCAGGTTCACGATCGGGGCGCTGTCCGCGTGCAGCGAGCGGTAGGTGCCGAGGATCTTCTCCAGCACCGGGTACAGGATGCGGTCCTCGGACAGGTTCGACTGGTGCACGAAGTGCGGCCGCGGGTCGTTGTTCAGCACGTGGCCGAGGTCGATCCGGGCCTCCAGCGGCACGATGTACGACTGGTAGCCGGTGTTGACGTCGAGCGGCTGCGGCAGGCAGGTCGAGTTGGCGTTGTTCTCGCAGACGCCGCTGCCGCCGTTGGCCTTGCTGGTGTAGATCCAGTTGTACTCGTCGGTCTCCTCCTTCGCCGTGGCGGCGTTGTAGAAGACGTTCATCGGGTACCGCGGCACGGTCAGCACGGACGAGCCGACGGCCCGCTGGCCGGTCTCGCGGGAGGCGTCGCTGGCGGTGAACTTGATGCCGTTGGCGGCCAGCGCCGGGGCCAGGTACGGGTTGTCGCTGGTCTCCTGCGGGGCGGTCAGCAGCCCGGAGTGCTCACCGGTGACCAGGGTCTGCGCGTCGAACTGGAGGCCGCGCGCGGTGGCCCAGTCGGCGTTGTTCTTGATCTGGGTGGAGATGGTGTTCTGGTCGACCCAGACGGTGCCGCCCGCGCTGTTCTTGGAGCAGACCCACGGCACCACGGTGACGTTCTGGACGCAGCCCAGGTACGGGTGGGTGTAGGTGTGGTTGACCCACCGGTAGCTGCTCTGGTCGGCGATCATCCGGTCCGCCGTGGGGTCGGCGGTGGTCTCGTGGTCGGCCTTCCAGTCCTCGCTGCCGCCACCGTTGAACACCATGTCCAGGGTGAAGTTGTTGGCGGCCTGCCACTGCTTGAGGTGGTCGGCGTCGTCGACGGTCATCCGGATCGGGCTGGCGGTGTCCGGGGTGCCGGGCGGGCAGGTGACGTCGCCGGGGGTGCACTTGAGCGTGGTGTCCCAGCGGTCGTCGGCCAGGAAGACGTCGTCCACGTGGGTGGCGAAGTAGTTGCGGTCGTAGCCGAGGTGGACGCCCTGGGTGAGCCAGTCGACCATGCCGCGCGCCAGCAGCCGGTACTGCTGCTGGTACTGGTTGTAGACGAACGTGACGACCAGTTCCTTGCGGCCGTCGTGGGTGTACTCGCCGACCAGCGAACCGCGGGCGGTCGCATTGGGTATCGGCGCGTCGACCAGCGGGACGAACGAGGCGCCGGCCGGCAGGCCGGCGAGCGGGGTCGCCAGGTAGCCGTAGCTCTCGCTGACGTTCGTGTCGTTGTCCTCGAACGGGACGCTGCCCTTGAGGTACCCGAACGGGCCCGAAGTGCCGGCCGCGGTGGTGGCGCCCTGGAATCCGTCGAGAGTGCCCACGAATCCGGGATTCTGAGCGTAGTTCAGACCCACTGCGGGGTTGGCCCACGTGTACGCGTCGATCTGACGGACGTTGAATGCGGCTTCGTAGCTCGCGATCGCCGTCATCTCGGCGGCACTGTTGGGGAAGGGGTTTTCGTTGGGCAGCACGATGCCCTGGAACTTCCCCCGGGGCAGGCCGTTCACCGTGTCGCTCAGGAAAGCGGAGTTGATCACGGGACGGTTGGGGTCATTGAGGCTGACGACCTTGTAGGGCGTGCCCTGGCTCTTCAGCTCGGCGGTGATGGCGGCGACGGACGGGCCGCCGTCGTCGACGACCAGGACGGTGAGGTCGATCCTGGGCGGCATGGTGTCGCCGTGTGCCAGGGTGGACTGCAAGCCGCTGGCCAGCAGGACTGCCGCCGCGCACGCGGCGACTCTTCGGGTCGCTCGACCCATGGTGATCCTCCCCTTGGGGCCGGCGCGGCGCTCCTCGGCGCTCGCCTGCCCGTGTAGCTGTTCGCGGGCAGCAGGCTGCCCGGGCCCATCCTGGTCGAGGGACGGCGGTGCGAGGGACCAATTGGGCGAGAGTGCAGCGAACCTGTTACCAACGTTCATGGCGAAGCCATGAAGGCGCTGATTGTGACCGGAACCGTACCGGCGGCGCAAATAGTGAATTGAAAATGAAAAACCGGAAGCTGAGTGCTACACGTGGTTACCGAGGGTGTGCCCGGTGGGGTGGGCGGGGCACCTACACTGTCGTCGTCGCGCATGACACTCTTGCACATCCCACCGCCCCGTTGGGCAGGTTCATGCAATATCGGGCACCGCTGTGCCATGTGACAGTCCGAATATGCAATGGAGGCGCTCACGTGGTCGATCAGCATACCGAGCCGGAGGGATTCCTGAGCGTACGGAATGCGTCACCGAAGCCCGCCGGAACGCCGCTGGTCGGACGCAGTCTCGGTTTGCGCGGTGCGTTGAATGCCCGGGATCTGGGCGGGTACCGCGCGGCCGACGGGCGGATTCTGCGGCGCGGGGTGGCGCTGCGCAGCGATGGCCTGAACCGTGTCACCGCCGAGGACCTCGGCCCGCTCGGCGCGCTCGGCCTGCGCGGCGTGGTGGACCTGCGGAGCATGGACGAGGTCCGCGGCGCCGGACTGGACCGCCTGCCAGGCGGTGTGACGTTGCATCATCTACCGCTGCTGGCAACGGACTTCGACATCTCGCTGCTGGTCCGCGACGCGCTGGCCGACCAAAGTCCGCAGCGCCAGCGGGCGTTGCTCGGCGACGGTCGGGCGACCTCCCTGATGACCGGTCTCTACCGATGGTTCGTCACGGATCCGGTGGCGCGCGAGCGCTTCGCGGCCCTGCTGCGCCTGCTGGCGGCCCCGCAGGGCCCGCCACTGCTGTTCCACTGCTCGGCGGGCAAGGACCGCACCGGCTGGGCCGCCGCGCTCCTGCTGACGGCCCTCGGGGTGGACCGGGGGACCGTCCTGGCCGACTACCTGCTCACCAACGAGCGCTCGGCTCCGGTCGTGCGCGGGGTGCTGGGCGACTTCGCCGCCCGTGGCCTGATGCGCGAGCCCGAGCTGCTCCTGCCGGTCTTCCGGGCCGACGGCGGCTACCTGGACGCGGCCTTCGCGGAGGTCGAGGCCGGCTGGGGCGGGTTCGACGCGTTCTGGCGGGACGGGCTCGGGCTGGACGACGAGGTGCTGGCCGGGCTGCGCGCCAACCTGCTGCTGGACGAGCCGGGGGCCGGGCGGGGCCCGGCCACCGGTGGCGGGCTCAGCCCTCGTTGATCAGTCCCTCGCGCAGCTGGGTGAGCGTCCGGGTGAGCAGCCGGGAGACGTGCATCTGGGAGATCCCGATCTCCTCGCCGATCTGCGACTGGGTCAGGTTCCCGAAGAACCGCAGCATGATGATCCGGCGCTCGCGCGGCGGCAGCTTGGCCAGCAGCGGCTTGAGCGACTCCCGGTACTCGACGCCCTCCAGCGCGAGGTCCTCGTAGCCGAGCCGGTCGGCCAGCGGCCCGTCGCTGTCCTCCTCGCCGGTGCTGGAGTCGAGCGAGCTGGCGGTGTACGCGTTGCCGACCGCGAGGCCCTCGACCACGTCCTCCTCGCTGACCCCCAGGCAGGCCGCCAGCTCGGCGACGGTGGGGGAGCGGTCCAGCCGCTGGGAGAGCTCGTCACCGGCCTTGGTGAGCGCCAGCCGCAGCTCCTGGAGCCGCCGCGGCACCCGGACCGACCAGCTGGTGTCCCGGAAGAAGCGCTTGATCTCGCCCACCACGGTGGGCATCGCGAAGGTGGGGAACTCCACCCCGCGCTCCGGGTCGAAGCGGTCGATCGCCTTGATCAGGCCGATGGTGCCGACCTGGACGATGTCCTCCATCGGCTCGTTGCGGCTGCGGAAGCGCGCCGAGGCGTACCGGACCAGCGGCAGGTTGAGCTCGATCAGGGTGTCGCGGACGTAGGTGTGCTCGGCGCTGCCCGGGTCCAGCGCGGCCAGCCGCAGGAACAGTGAGCGGGAGAGCGTCCGGGTGTCCAGTGCGGCGCCGGGCGGCGTCTGCGTTCCCGCGGCGGGGCCGGGTGGCCGGACCGTCTCGACCCGCTGCAGCGGGACCAGGTCCTCGGCGACGGCCGTGCCGGTGGCCCGGCCGGCGTGGATCTCCGCAGTGCCCAGCTCTCCGGACATGCACCCACCCCCTTGTGACTGTCGGTTGAACGGGGGCCGTCGCGCGGTGGTTCCCGGCGAGGGCCTTCCCCCTCCATACCGGAACACGGTCCACGGCAAACCCGAACGTCGCAAGATGTCACGCCGGGGTAACTGGCTGCAATCTCACTCTTCCCAGGAGTTGCCGGTCCGAAGCCTGGTCAGGATCCGTGAGAGCAACCGGGACACGTGCATCTGGGACATCCCCAGCTCGGTGCTGATCTGGGACTGGGTCAGGTTGGCGAAGAACCGCAGCATCACGATCCGGCGCTCCCGCTCGGGGAGCTGGACCAGCAGGTGGCGGACCATGTCCCGGTGCTCGACCTCGGCCAGCGCGGAGTCCTCGTAGCCGAGCCGGTCGAGCAGGGCGAGCCCGCCCTCGTGCTCCTGCGCGGCCTCCAGGGAGGCCGCGTTGTAGGCCCGCCCGGCGTCCAGGCAGGCCCGCACGTCCTCCTCGGGGATCCGCAGGCTGGCGGCGATCTCGGGCACCTTGGGCACCCGCCCGTGCAGCACCGTCAGCTCCTCCATCGCACCGCTGACCTGGACCCACAGCTCCTGGAGCCGGCGCGGGACGTGCATGGTGCGGACGTTGTCCCGGAAGTAGCGCTTGATCTCGCCCAGGATGGTCGGCAGCGCGTAGGTGGGGAACTGGACGCCGCGGCCCGGGTCGAACCGGTCGATCGCGTTGATCAGGCCGATGGTGCCGACCTGGACGACGTCCTCCATCGGCTCGCTGCGGCTGCGGAAGCGGGTGGCCGCGTAGCGGACCAGCGGGATGTTCACCTCGATCAGGGCGGCCCGCACCCGCTCCCGCTCGGGGGCGTCCGGGGGCAGCTCGGCGAGCCGCTCGAACAGCACCCGGGTCAGCGTCCGGACGTCCACGGCGGGGCGGCCGCCGGGGCCGCGCAGCCGGTCCGGGCGGAGCTCGCCGGCCGGGCTGGTGATCGCAGCCAGCACTTCGTCCACGGACACCTCACCCCTCCCAAAGTCGTCAACGGCGGGCCCTGCGGATCGGGTGTCGCGGCTGGCTCGGTACCTCGCCATGTCCGGCAAAACCGGTCATAGCATCACAAGGTGGGCGCACATCGGGCAAGCACCCGACGGAGGTGTGTTGGTGGGGTGTTCAACCTTTCCCGGGCCGGCCGGCGAAGTGCCGCACGGATCGTTCCGGGACGGAGCAGGGCGCCCCGCCCGGAGGCCGGGCGGGGCGCGGCGGTCCGTCCGGGGGACGCGTCCGGGGCGGGTTCCGGACGGGCGGGGTCGGACGGACGGGTGCCGGACGGGTGCTCAGACCTCGATGTCGGCGATCACCCAGGTGGCGAACTCGCGCCAGAGGCCGGCCGCGGCCTGGTGGTCCGGGTGGGTCAGGTAGGCCTGGAGGGCGTCGCGGTCCTCGACCAGGCTGTTGATCGCGTAGTCGTACGCGATGTCGCGCTCGGTGGTGTTCCAGCCGCACTCCCACTCGCGCAGCTCGGGAATCGCCGCGCCGAGCGCGTCGAAGGCCTTGGCGCCGGCGAGCACGCGCTCTTCGTCCTTGCTGACGCCTTCGTTGAGCTTGAACAGGACCAGGTGGCGGATCACGATTGCCGCTCCTCGCGGACGGGGACAGAGGGTCCCGCTCACCGTAGCCGGTGCGCCGGGGCCGGTCGCGGGCCGTCCGTCACTTGATCAGACCGGTCATGAAGGTGCCGACCGCCTTGGCGGCGTTCGAGATCCCCTCGAACCCGAGCTGCACCAGCTCCGCGGACCGGGAGGGCGAGGTGATGATCGAGTAGAGCACGAAGATGAGCAGGAGGGCCATGCCGATCCTCTTCGCCTGCGCCATCGGGTGACCTGCCTCCCAGCCGTGGGCCGCCGTCATCCGGTCCCCGAGCGGCCTGCAGGGGGCAGCTTATCCACCCGGACGGGCTATCAAGTGTGCGACGCGTTCGGCCGGCGGGACGAAGGTCCCCGCGAGTGGGGCCTTTCTCCGGATGCCCCGTCGCGGGCCGGGCGGCAGGATGGAGGACGTACCGAGGATCTGGCAGGAATCCCCGGTGCGTGGATCCGGAGCTCCCCGCTGTGGGACCGGTCGCCGCGGCTTCCCCCGACGCGGCGCCGGTTGTGGGACTCCGCCGGGGGAGCGGTCAGTCCCCCCGAGCCGCTCCCCCTCCAGGCTCCGTACGGACCGGGCACCGGTGGTCATCGGCCCGGGGTACGGAGCCGTTTTTCGTGCCCGGACACCGGCCGGACAAACGCCGAGGGCCCGTCCGGATCGGACGGGCCCTCGGGCTTTCGAGCGGTAGCGGTGGGATTCGAACCCACGGTGGAGTTGCCCCCACACACGCTTTCGAGGCGTGCTCCTTTGGCCGCTCGGACACGCTACCGAGAGGAACTCTACCGGAGGGGTGGCGCAGTCACGAAATCCGTATCGCCACGGCGGTCGGCGGGCTCTCGGCGGCGGGCTCTCAGCGGTGGGTGTCGAAGAAGGCGCGCAGCTGTTCGCCGCACTCGTCGGCGAGGACGCCCCGGATCACCTCGGGGCGGTGGTTGAGCCGGCGGTCGCGCATCACGTCGAAGAGCGAGCCGGCCGCGCCGGCCTTCTCGTCGAGGGCGCCGTAGACCACCCGGTCGATCCGGGACAGCACGATGGCGCCCGCGCACATGGTGCACGGCTCCAGGGTGACGACCAGTGTGCAGCCGCTCAGCCGCCATTCCCCGGTCTTCTCGGCCGCCTGCCGGATCGCGACCACCTCGGCGTGCGCGGTCGGGTCGCCGACCGCCTCGCGCTCGTTGTGGCCGCGTCCGATCACCTCGCCGTCCGGGTCCAGGACGAGCGCCCCGACCGGCACGTCCCCGGTGGCCGGCGCCAGCGCGGCCTCGGCCATGGCCAGGCGCATCGGCGCCGCCCAGCGGTCGCGGACCGGGTCGGGGCGGACGGGGGCGGGCAACGGGGGGACGCGTGGAACGGTCAGCGGGGTGGATGCGGGCTGCATGGCATCCAGTGTCGGGTATCCGGCGGCGGACACCGGTACGACCGACCCCTCTACCGGACGGCCTCCAGGACCTCGCCGCAGCCCAGGGCCTCGGCGATCTCCTCCAGGGCGTCGCCCGGCACCGCGCCCTCGCCGCTGAGCGCGAGCAGGTCCTCGGAGGCGAGGCCGAACTCGGTGAGCAGGTGGGCGTCGCCCAGCGGGCCGACCGGGACGCCGCCGCGGGCGTCGGCGTCCTCCTCGTCCTGCTCCCCGGCCTCCTCGGTCTCGTCCAGCAGGTGGTCCAGGTCGCCGAACTCGCTCTCGCCGGCCTGGTCGACCAACTCGTCGGTGAGGACGGACCCGTAGGAGCTGCGGGCGGCCGCGGCGCCGTCCGACACGAAGATCCGCGGGTCCTCCTCGCCGTCCACGCGGACGACGGCGAACCAGGCGTCCTCCTGTTCGATGAAGATCAGGACGCTGTCGTCGTCCTGGGCGGAGTCGCGGGCCAGGTCGGCCAGATCGGCCAGGGTTTCGACGTCGTCGAGCTCCGTCTCGCTCACATCCCACCCGTCCTCAGTGCGAGCAAGCACTGCAGCGAAGTACGCCACCAGGGACACTCCCAAGATCATCGGTCTCGGCTGCCGGCGCGCACGGGCGACGCGAAAATCTGGCCGCCCCCGCACCAGGGGCGGTCCGCTTGTTCGGACCGTCCCATCGGAATCGTGACAGAAAGCCCGCCCTCGCGGGGGGTGTTCGGCAGCGCGTCTTCGCAGGTCGTGTCGGAAGGGCCGGGTGGCGGACGGCGAAGTCGGGCGTGGCGGTCCGAAGCCGGTCGAAATTTGCTCCGAACGCCCGCCGGGGGCCGCCTCGGGCCGTTTCCGGGTCCGCGCCCGGGGTCCGCCCCCGGGCGCGCGGCGCGGCGGCGCGGGGCCGTCCGGGCCTTGTCAGATCCGGAAGGTTCGCATCCGCATGGCCTCGCGCATCCGTCGCTCCTTGGTCCGCCGGGGCTGGACCCGCTCCCGCAGCTCGCGCGCCTCGGTGAGTTCGCGCAGGAAGACGGCCCGCCGCCTGCGGCGCTCCGCCTCGGTCTCGGGGTGGTCGTACGGCGGGCCCGGGCTCCGGCCCGACCCGTCGACGGGCTCGTCCATCGAGCCGTCCCCGGCGTTCGGGTTGCTCGTCATAAGACGTGACATTCCCAGAACGGCCCGGTTGATACCACAGGAGGCACTTCCGTCCGGACATTCGCGACAGGTCACGGCGTGTCACGGGCGTGTCACCCGGACCGCCGCCCGGCTGGGGCACGGCGGGTCGTACACCCGTCCAGACCCGGGCTAACCTCGACACATGCGTCTCCACGTCGTCGACCACCCCCTGGTCGCCCACAAGCTCTCCACCCTGCGCGACGAGCGCACCGACTCGCCGACCTTCCGTCGCCTGACCGACGAGCTGGTGACCCTCCTCGCCTACGAGGCCACCCGCGACGTCCGCACCGACGAGGTGGAGATCACCACGCCCGTCGCGGTCACGCTGGGTACCCGGCTCAGCTACCCGCGCCCGCTGGTGGTCCCGATCCTGCGGGCCGGCCTCGGCATGCTGGACGGGATGACCCGCCTGCTGCCGACCGCCGAGGTGGGCTTCCTCGGCATGGTCCGCAACGAGGAGACCCTGGAGGCCTCCACCTACGCCACCCGGATGCCGGACGACCTCTCCGGCCGCCAGGTCTACGTGCTCGACCCGATGCTGGCCACCGGCGGCACCCTGGTCGCCGCGATCAGGATGCTGATCGAGCGCGGTGCCACCGACGTCACCGCCGTGGTGCTGCTGGCCGCGCCCGAGGGCGTCGAGGTGATGGAGCGGGAGCTGGCAGGTCTGCCGGTCACCGTGGTCACCGCCGCCGTTGACGAGCGGCTCAACGAGAACGGCTACATCGTCCCCGGCCTGGGCGACGCGGGCGACCGGCTGTACGGCACGGCCGGCTGAGCCCCCCACCCGAACCACCCGAACCACCCGAACCGCCGAACACCGAGAGCCCCCGGCACTGCGTCTGCCGGGGGCTCTCGGTGTTCGGCTCCGGTGTCCGGTGGCGGTTCAGCAGCTGCCGGTGGCGGTCGGGGTGGGGGAGGGCTTGGTGGCCAGGGCGAGGGCGGCGGCCGCCTGGGTCTCGTCCAGCAGGGCGTTGTAGCTGTCGCCGATCACGAAGTCCACGGTGGTGTCGGTGCGGGCGTCGGCGGTGACGGCGGCACCGGCGATCTGCGAGCCGACCAGGGTGCCCGCGCCGGCACCGGCCGGACCGGCGATCACCTGGGCGGTGCCGGGCACCTTCTTGTCCAGCTCGGCCGGGGCGTTGCCGACCTTGCCGATGACGAAGCCGCGCTTCTTGAGCTCCTCGGCCGTCCGGCCGGCCAGACCGGCCTTGGTGGTGGCGTTGTAGACGTTCACGGTGACCGCGGTGGCCTGCGGGACGGCGTGCGGGTCTCCCTGCGCGGCGGCCGGCGCGTCGGCGGCGCCCGGGGTGGCGCCCGGCGTGGGGGCTGCCAGCGCCTTGCCGGACGGGGTCGCGCAGGCCTGTGCCGAGGCGTTCTTGTTCCTGCCGGTGAAGATGTCGTACAGCTGCACGCCGCCGAGCGCGATCAGGGCCAGGGCGAGCAGGCCGACGAGCGCGGCGATCACCTTGCGGCTCTTCTTCGGAGGCCGGCCCAACCGCGGGTAGGTGTTGCCGGTGACGCGGTACTGCTTCCCCTTGAGGCCTTGGGGAGTCAACATGCTCACGGTTTGTCTCCCCCTCGTGCCAGGGCGGGGTCGGGATGACGGATCGGCCGGGTGGGGACTTCCCCGGTGCGGGCGGAATCCCCTGGTCGCGGCCGTAGTCAGCAGCGTAGTGCCGTACGGCCTCGAAGGTACTAAACGATCATCATCTGGCGTACCCCGGTACCCGAAAGGGGGTACCGGGGTACGCGCGGACCGCCCTCCGCCGGATGGCGAGGGGGCGGTCCGGAAAGCCCGTGGCGGCCCGACGGCCCGGTGACCGGGTCCGTCACTCCATTTCGAGGACGCGGGCGTGCAGCACCTGGCGCTGCTGCAACGCGGCCCGGACGGCCCGGTGCAGGCCGTCCTCCAGGTAGAGGTCGCCGTGCCACTTCACCACGTGGGCGAAGAGGTCCCCGTAGAACGTCGAGTCCTCGGCCAGAAGGGTTTCGAGGTCGAGTTGGCCCTTGGTGGTCACCAGCTGGTCGAGCCGCACCGGGCGCGGGGCGACGTCAGCCCACTGGCGGGTGCTCGTCCGGCCGTGATCCGGGTACGGCCGCCCATTGCCGATGCGCTTGAAGATCACACGGAAAGCCTACCGTTCGGACGGCGGATGGCGCAGCAGCCGCGACGCCGCCACGCGCGCCGGTGTGAACTGCGCATGGACGAATGCAGCTGTTTGATGGGAAATGTCGCGAACATCGCCCGGTGTCGATCGGGTTCCGCGCCGATGCCGAAGCGTTCCGAAGCGTTCCGATCCGCTCAGGAGTGTGCACCGATGTCCTCCGACCCCACCCCGCCGGCCGTCCGGGAGATCGCCGACGGGTACGCCTTCACCGGTCCCGCCCTCGACCTCGGCGCCGTGCTGCTGGACGGCACCGCGTACCCGGACGCCCAGGTGCGCATCCCGCTGGGCGTGCTCAACCGGCACGGGCTGGTCGCCGGGGCCACCGGCACCGGGAAGACCAAGACCCTCCAGCTGATCGCCGAACAGCTCTCCGGGCAGGGCGTGCCGGTGTTCCTCGCCGACATCAAAGGGGACGTCTCCGGCATCGCCGCGCCCGGGGCACCGAGCGAGCGGACCGGCGCCCGAGCCGCCGAAGTGGGGCAGCGGTGGTCGCCGCAGGGCTGCCCGGCCGAGTTCTACTCGCTCGGCGGACAGGGCGCCGGCATCCCGGTCCGGGCCACCGTCACCAGCTTCGGACCGCTGCTGCTGGCCAAGGTGCTCGACCTGAACGAGACCCAGGAGTCCTCGCTCAGCCTGGTGTTCCACTACGCCGACGGCAAGGGCCTGGAGCTCTACGACCTCAAGGACCTCACCGCGGTGATCGCCTTCCTCGCCTCGCCCGAGGGCAAGGAGGAGCTGCGGACCATCGGCGGGCTCTCGGCGGCCACCGCCGGGGTCATCCTGCGCGCGCTCACCGTGCTGGAGAACGAGGGGGCCGGGGCGTTCTTCGGCGAGCCCGAGTTCGACACCGCCGAGCTGCTGCGGACCGCTCCGGACGGCCGGGGCGTCGTCTCGGTGCTGGAACTGCCCGCCGTGCAGGACCGGCCGCGGCTGTTCTCCACCTTCCTGATGTGGCTGCTCGCCGACCTCTACCAGGAGCTGCCCGAGGTGGGCGACCTCGACAAGCCCAAGCTGGTGTTCTTCTTCGACGAGGCGCACCTGCTGTTCAAGGGCGCCTCCAAGGCCTTCCTGGAGGCGATCACCCAGACCGTGCGGCTGATCCGCTCCAAGGGCGTCGGCATCTTCTTCGTGACCCAGACGCCGCGGGACGTTCCGTCCGACGTGCTGGCGCAGCTGGGCAACCGGGTGCAGCACGCGCTGCGCGCCTTCACCCCGGACGACGCCAAGGCGCTCAAGGCCACCGTCTCGACCTTTCCGCGCTCCTCGTACGACCTCGGCGCGGTGCTGACCTCGCTGGGCACCGGCGAGGCCGTGGTCACCGTCCTCTCCGAGAAGGGCGCGCCGACGCCGGTCGCGGCGACCAGGCTGCGGGCGCCGCAGTCGCTGATGGGGCCGATCGGGGCGACGGCCCTGCAGGCGGTGGTGGACGCCTCGCCGCTGACGGCGCGCTACCGGGACGCGATCGACCGGGAGTCGGCGTACGAGAAGCTGGCGGCGCGTGCCCCGCGGCCCCGGGCGGCGCCCACCGGGCCCGGGGCGTCGACGCCTGCCGAGCGGGCGCCGCGGCGGGAGGCGCCGAGGGAGAAGGAGGGTGCGGGCGGGCTGCTCGGGTCGCTGCTGAGCAACCCGACCGTGAAGTCCTTCGCGCGCTCGGCCGGGAAGCAGCTCGGGCAGGAGATCTCGCGCAGCCTGTTCGGGACGTCCAAGCGGCGGCGCTGACCGGTCGGGCGGGGCCGGCCGGCCGGTGGGGCGGCGCGGGTGTCGGTGGGGCGTGGCGTCGGCGGTCAGGCGGAGAGTGCGGCGCCGATCCGGTCCAGGGAGGACAGCCGCATCAGGCCGTAGTTGTAGAACTCCACCTCGGGGACGCCGAGTTCGCGCAGGATGGCGATCTTGGCGGCGAGGTTCTCCGGGCCGTCGCAGTCGGAGGACATCGGGCGCAGGATCACCGCCAGGGACTGCGGGCGGACGCCGTGCAGGGCGAAGGCGGCGACCTTCTCCCGGACCGCTTCCGGGGTCCTCGCGTAGCCGAGGGTCTCGATCCGGTCGACGGCCCCGGCGAGGGCGGGCAGGTCGATGCCGGCGAGCCAGCCCGTGCCCGGGCCGCCGCCGTCCATGAAGGTCAGCCGCATGCCGTGCCGGCGGGCCTGCTCGGCGAGGTCGGCGGCCAGCGCGGTGACGGCGGTGGCGGAGGCGTCCACGTAGGCGGCGAAGGCGCCGTCGGCGAGGGTGCTCAGGTCGGCGGGCTCGGCGGCGGCGGACTCGTCGGCCAGCCGGCGGCGCAGCTCGGCGCGGACCGCCGCGGCCACCGCCTCGGCCGGGACCCCGGCGCGGGTGGCGGCGGAGCGGCAGTGCGGGCAGAAGCAGACCCCGAGCAGGGCCTCGGCGGTCGGGCCCAACTCCTCGAAGTAGCGCTCGTGGTGGTAGCCGTGGCGCAGTCCGTGGAAGTGCAGGGACTCGGCGCGGATCGCGTCCACGCCGTACCGGGCCAGTTCGGCGACCAGGGTCAGCGCGTACTCCCGGACCTCCGGGTTCGCCGGGCAGAGTTCGGTGAGGTGGCGGTCGCCGAAGGCGTTGGCCGGGGCGCAGTCGGGGTGGGTGAAGCCGAGCCGGTCGTTGTGGCAGAAGACCGTCCAGGCGTGCAGCTTCAGCCCGCGGCGGCGGGCCTCCTCGGCGGCCTCGGCGAAGGGGTCGCGGTCGCCGATCGCGGTGGACGGCACGGGGGTCAGCCGGCGGCCCCGCCAGGCGGCCGGGTCGAGGCGGAAGTACGCCGCGCCCGGCTCCAGGTAGCGGACCACCCGGCGGGGGTTGTGCGGGAAGACGTCGCGGGCCTCGTGGTAGACCGAGGCGAGGGTGACGCCGCCGACCCCGGCGCGGTCGGTGAGGTTGCCGAAGAAGGTGTCGGCGCCCTCGTCGAGCAGGTCGGTGGCGAAGGCGAGGACGGACGACTCCACGGTGCGGCTCCGGAGCTGGGGGAGGGTGAGCCGTCCACGCTAGCCGCAGGGGTGGTATTGGTCTATACCTGATGGTCCGGATGGGAATCGTCGGACACGTCCTACAGGCCGAGCTCGTCCAGCTGCTTGAGCAGGGCGGATCCGGGGCTGGTCGGGGCGGTCCCCTGCGGCGCGGCGGGCTTCGCGGCCGGCCGGTCGCGGAGCAGGACGGCGGCGGCCAGTCCGCCGATCAGCCCGCCGAGGTGGCCCAGCCAGCTGACGCCCGGGGTGACGGGCAGGACCCCGATCAGGATGGTCGAGTAGACCACCGCGACGACGACGCCGACCACCGCGTCCAGCACGTTGCGGTCCAGGAGCCCGCGCAGCACCACGTAGCCGAGGTAGCCGTAGACCATGCCGCTCGCGCCGGCCGTCACCGTGTTCGGGCTCTCCAGCAGCCAGACCAGCAGCCCGCCGGACACCACGATCACCAGGCTGGCCAGCAGGAACTTCTTCATACCCCGGTAGGCGGACAGGAAGCCGAGCACGAACAGCGGCCAGGAGTTGGCCTCGATGTGGCTCCAACTGAAGTGCAGGAACGGCGAGGTGAACATCTCCGGGAGGTCCCCGACCTGCTCCGTGCGCAGGCCGAACTCCCGCGACAGCCCGTAGTCGTCCAGCCAGTTGAGCACCTGCACCGACCAGATGACGGCCTGGATGCCGAGCATGGTGAGCAGCGCGCGGCGGGAGTCGGCGAACAACTGGACGAGTTTGGCGGCCATGCCCCGACTCTAGGGGCGCCGGAAGCGTACGTGCACCCCATTACAGTGACTCGTGTCGTTCCGACCGTGAGATCCGACCGTGAGAGGTGACCAGCCCATGAGCAAGCGCGCGCCGCTGCCGTACGAGTTCCTTCCGCAGGTGCCGTCCTTCCCGCTGAGCAGCCAGGACATCACCGAAGGCGCCACGCTGGGCCGGGAGTTCATCCACGCCGGCGGCAACCTCTCGCCGCAGCTGGCCTGGTCGGGCCTGCCGGAGGGCACCCGGAGCATCGCGGTCACCTGCTACGACCCGGACGCGCCGACCGGCTCCGGCTGGTGGCACTGGCTCGCCCTCGGCCTGCCCGCCGACACCACCGGGCTGCCGCGCGGCGCCGGCTCCTCCGATGCCGCCCTGCCCGGCGAGGCCTCCTTCCACGGCCGCAACGACTTCCCGGGCAACCAGTACGACGGCGCCGCCCCGCCGCCCGGCGCCCCGCACCGCTACGTCTTCGCGGTGCACGCGCTGGACGTCGAGAAGCTGGACGTCGCCGCCGACACCCCGCCCGCCCAGGTGGGCTTCAACCTCACCTTCCACACCCTGGGCCGGGCGCTGCTGACCGCCGAGTACGGGGTCTGACCCTTGGCGATATCCGATCGCCCGGTCGAGGTCTGGCGGCTGCCCGAGGAGGAGTGGAAGGCCGGCCGCCGGGCCGTGACCTGGACGGTGGGGCCGGACGGGGAACTGGCCGTCCTGGTGGTGCCGGAGCAGTACACGGCACCGGCCGGGTCCTGGCCGGAGGTCCGGTTCCCGTACGAGGCCGAGGTGGTCGTGATGGGCCCCCGCGGCGAGTGGCGGGTGCCGCTGTCCGGGGTCGACTGCTCGCCGGACCACCTGGCGCTGCTGCCGGGCGGCCGGCTGCTGCTGGTCGAGGCCCGGGCCGAGCAGGACGGGGAGGAGTGGCGGCCCAACGGCTTCGTGTACGGCCCCGACGGGACCCCCGGCCGGGAACTCCTCCTCGGCGACGACACGCCCGTGCTGGTGACCGACCGGGACGGCCGGATCTGGATGGCCTACGGGGACGAGGGCATCTACGGCGACCACCCGATGTCCTGCGCGGGACTCCGGGGCGCCGACACCCACGGCCGGGTGGTGTGGAGCCCGGACCACCGGAAGGACCTGCCCGGGTACCCCCTGGAGGGCCTGGCCGGAGCGACCGAGGGGCGGTACGCCTGGCTGGCCTGGTACCCGGGCTCCTCGGGCAGCTACCTCACCCGGATCGAGGCGGCCGACGGGACCTCGTCCACGGTGCCGTGCCCGGTCCGGACGCCGGTCGGCTTCGCGGTCCGCGCCCGGGAGGGCGTCTTCCTGTCCCCGGGCGGGGAACTGACCTGGCACCTGCTGGTCGGCAAGCAGTGGAAGCAGACCGGGAAGCGCAGGCCGGACGTGCCCGGCGAGCTCGACCGCCGCCGTGCCTACGGCCGGGACGGCGTGCTGTGGTTCAGGTCCGGCAACGGCTGGTACCGGGTCGAGGTCTAGGAAGGGCCCTGGCGTCGGCCCTGGGACGGGTCCGGACCGCCCCGGTCCGGCGCCCCCGCCGCGTGCTCGGCGCGGGCCGCCAGTTCGCGCAGGTGCTCCCGCAGCGCGGGCGGCTCGTGCACCTCGAAGGCGCAGTCCAGCGAGAGCAGCCGCATCGCCGTCCACTCCAGGGAGTCGGTGCGGGAACGGAGCCGGCAGCTGTGCTCGTCGATCGGCTCGACCTCGGAGTCGCCCGGCCGGAGGCCGCGGCGGACCCGCTCGGCCGGGGCGTGCACGGTGGCGACCACGGTGCCGCTCGGTGACGGGCGGTGCAGCTTGCCCGCCACGTAGGCGGCGGCGTCCTCGGCGGGGAGCGGGCGCGGGGTGAAGCGGACGCCGGTGGCGGCCGGGCCGCTCAGCCGGTCGACCCGGAAGAGCCGCCAGTCCTCGCGGTCCAGGTCGTAGCCCACCAGGTACCAGCGGCGGCCGACCGAGACCAGCCGCTCGGGCTCGACCTGCCGCCTGGTCTCGGCCCCGTCGTACGCCCGGTAGCCGAAGCGCAGCCGCTCCCGGGCGGTGACGGCGCGGGCGAGCACGGTGAGGTCCTCCGGGTCGACGGTCGGGCCGTCCCCGGTGAGCAGCGGCACGGTGGCGGAGTTGAGCGTCCCGACCCGCTGCCGCAGCCGGCCCGGCAGCACCTGGAGCAGCTTGCCGAGTGCCCGTACCGAGGCCTCCTCGATGCCGACCACGGCGTGCCCGGCCGCGGCGCGCAGCCCGACCGCGATGGCCACCGCCTCCTCGTCGTCCAGCAGCAGCGGGGGCATCGCCGTGCCCGCGACCAGCCGGTAGCCGCCGTCCGGGCCCATGCTGGCCCGCACCGGGTAGCCGAGCTCGCGCAGCCGGTCGATGTCGCGCCGGATGGTGCGGGGGCTGACGCCGAGCCGCTCGGCGAGTTCGCTGCCGGGCCACTCGCGCGGGGTCTGGAGCAGGGACAGGAGGCTCAGCAGCCGGGCCGGGGTGTCGCTCATGGCGTCCAGCATGCCCGACCAACTGGGACAGGTTCTGACCTATACGGCCGTTACTGTCGCGGACGTGGAGAAGAGCGGCGTGGACGTGAAGAAGAAAGAAGAGGAGACCGCAATGAGCACCGCGGCAGCGGACCGGCGGAGGTGGATCGCGCTGACGATCGTGATGGTGGCCTCCTTCATGGACCTGGTGGACGTCACCATCGTCAACATCGCCATCCCGAGCATCCAGCAGGACACCGGCGCCTCCTTCAGCGCCATCCAGTGGGTGACCGGCGGCTACGCGCTGGCCTTCGCGATCGGGCTGATCACCGGCGGCCGGCTGGGCGACATCCACGGCCGCAAGCGGGTGTTCCTGATCGGGATCGGCGGCTTCACGCTGGCCTCGGCGCTGTGCGGGCTGGCCTCCGGCCCGGAGATGCTGGTCGCGACCCGGCTGCTCCAGGGCGGGACGGCGGCGCTGATGGTGCCGCAGGTGCTGTCGATCATCCACGCGACCTTCCCGGCGGAGGAGCGCGGCAAGGTGTTCGGCCTGTTCGGCGCGGTGGTCGGGCTGGGCGCGGTCTCCGGTCCGCTGATCGGTGCGCTGCTCACCGAGTGGGACCTGTTCGGTCTGGCCTGGCGGCCGATCTTCCTGATCAACCTGCCGGTCGGCATCGCCGGCCTGCTGCTCGGCCGCCGCTTCATCGACGAGTCGAAGGCCGACCAGGCACTGAAGCTGGACCTGGTGGGCGTGGCGCTGGCCAGCCTCGGCCTGCTGATGCTGATCTACCCGCTGACGCACGGCCGGGAGGCCGGCTGGCCGCTGTGGGGCTACCTGTCGATGGCCGGGAGCCTGCCGGTGTTCGCGCTGTTCGTGGTGTACGAGAAGGTCAAGACGCGGCGGGACGGCTCGCCGCTGGTGGAGCTGGCGCTGTTCCGGGTGAAGTCCTTCGCGGCCGGCATCTGCGTGCAGCTGGCCTTCGGCGTGGCGCTCGGCATCTACTTCCTGGTCTGGACCCTCTACATGCAGGTCGGGCTGGGCTGGAGCCCGCTCAAGGCCGGCGCGACCGGCATCCCGTTCTCGATCGCGGTCTCCACGGCGGCCGGACTGTCGGTGCAGAAGCTGGTTCCGCGGTTCGGGCGGAAGGTCCTGCAGACCGGCGCGCTGGTGATGGCGGCGGGCGTCCTCGTCTACATCTGGGAGGCGGACCGGTACGGGACGGCGATCACGACCTGGCAGATGGTGCTGCCGCTGGTGGTGATGGGACTCGGGATGGGTCTGATCGTCGCGCCGATCACCGACGCGGTGCTGGCGGAGGTTCCGCGCGAGCACGCCGGTTCGGCGTCCGGGCTGATCAACACCGTGCAGCAGGTGGGCAACGCGCTCGGGCTCGGCCTGGTGTCGGTGGCCTTCTTCGGGGCGATGGACGACGTGGTCGCGCCGGAGGCGGTCGGGGCGGCGTTCGGCGGGGCCTTCGTGAACGCGATGTGGTGGGTCGCCGGGGTGCTGCTCGCCGTCTTCCTGCTGATGTTCGCGCTGCCGCGGCGGCGCAAGGCGGCCGGGGCCGTGGCCGGCTCCACCGCCGAGGAGCGGGAGCCCGTCCTGATCTGACGGAGCGCTCCCGTTCGCGGGCCCCGGTCGCGCGGCGCGGCCGGGGCCCGCGTCGCGCTCTGGGAGGGCCCGGCCCCGACGCGGTCGGCCGGGTGGGTCGACCGTTGGCACGGGCGGCCGGGCCGTCGGTCAGCGCGCACCGGTCGGGGCGGGGGCGGCGGTCGTACGGGTGGTGGTGCGCGGCTTGGCGGCGGCCTTGGCCTCCTTCGCGACGCGCTTCATCTCCTGCTTGAACTCGCGTACCAGGGTGAGGGATTCGGGGCCGGTGATGTCCGCGACCGAGCGGTGCGCACCCTCCTCGCCGTACGCGCCGGCCGCCTCGCGCCAGCCCTCCGGCCGCACCCCGTACTGCTTGCCGAGCAGGGCCAGGAAGATCTGCGACTTCTGCTTGCCGAAGCCGGGCAGGGCGTTGAGCCGGCTGAGCAGCTCCTTGCCGGTGCGGACGTTCTTCCACAGCGCCGCGGCGTCGCCGTCGTACTGCGCCACGAGGAACTGGCAGAGCTGCTGCACCCGTTTGGCCATCGCGGCCGGGTAGCGGTGCACCGCGGGCTTCGCGGAGAGGAGCGCGACGAACTCCTCCGGGTTGTACGTGGCGATCTCGTGGGCGTCCAGGTCGTCGTGGCCGAGGCGCTGCGCGATGGTCAGCGGGCCGGTGAACGCCCACTCCATCGGGACCTGCTGGTCCAGCAGCATGCCGACGAGCGCGGCGAGCGCGCTCCGTCCGAGCAGTTCGTCGGCCTCGGGCTGTTGTGCGAGCCGAACGGTGACGTTCACGGGCTTGCCCTCCTCGGAGTTGACGTCTGGTCGGCGCCCAGTCTGGTGGACGCGGCGTTGGCGTACAGGATCAACACGCCCGTAGCCGGGGAAGTCGTCTCTGTTCAAGGCCTTGCCAGAGCTGCATTGTTCGTTGGCGGAGCGGTTGCCAGGGGTAGCGGCGGGGTGTCGCGGACAATTTTTTGCCCGCGCCGGTCACATCCGGCGGATGCCCCGGGTCAGGGGAGTGTCGAACCGAACAGCCGTCGAATGGGAGCACTCCGATGTCCGTCGCCCACACCGTCGTCACCGTCCTCGCCGCCCTCATGGTCGGCTTCTCGGCCTACTCCGTCTTCGCCGGCGCCGAGTACGTCGTGAAGCCGCTCGCCGACTACGGCGTCCCGCGCGCCTGGTGGACCTGGCTCGGCGTCGCCAAGGCGGCCGGCGCCCTCGGCCTGCTGGCCGGCCTCGCCGTCCCGGCCGTCGGCTACGCGGCCGTGGTCGGCGTGATCCTCTACTTCCTCGGCGCCGTGATCACCGTCCTCCGCGCCCGCGCCTACGCCCACGTCCCCTTCCCCCTCGTCTACATGGCGCCCGCCGCCGCCTCCCTCGTCCTCGCCCTCGCGGCCTGAGCCGGGGCCGCCCGGCCCGCCGGGCCCCGCCGCCCTGCCGGGGGCGGCGTGCACGGGGGAGGAGTGCGCGGGGCGGGTATGGGGGCGTGCGTGGTGGGGGAGGGCGCTCGGCTGGGCGGGTGGCTTCGAACGGGGGGAACGAGTCATTTCATATGACTGTTTCTGTTGTGCCGGTGCGGCGAGCTGACGACGGGTCATTCTTGGTCCAATCGACGCGTCCAGAAAGGCTCGCCCGCCGTGACCCAGCCGTTCGAACTGCCGTCCTTCTACGTGCCGCACCCGGCACGCCTCAACCCCCATCTGGACGAGGCACGGGCCCACTCCACCGACTGGGCCCGGGAGATGGGGATGCTGGAGGGATCCGGAATCTGGGACCAGGCCGACCTGGAAGCCCACGACTACGGCCTGCTCTGCGCGTACACCCACCCCGACACCTCCGCCGAGGCGCTGTCGCTGGTCACCGACTGGTACGTGTGGGTCTTCTTCTTCGACGACCACTTCCTCGACATGTTCAAGCGCACCAACGACCGCGGTGCGGGCAAGGCCCACCTCGACCGGCTGCCGCTGTTCATGCCGGCCGACCCGGCCGCCGAGCTGCCCGAGCCGGAGAACCCGGTCGAGGCGGGCCTGGCCGACCTGTGGCGGCGCACCGTGCCGGCGATGGGCGAGGACTGGCGGATCCGGTTCGCCGAGAGCACCCGGAACCTGCTCAACGAGTCGCTGTGGGAGCTCGCCAACATCAACGAGGGCCGGGTGGCCAACCCGGTCGAGTACATCGAGATGCGCCGCAAGGTCGGCGGCGCGCCCTGGTCCGCGCAGCTGGTCGAGTACGCGGCCGGCGCCGAGGTGCCGAAGGAGGTGTCGGGTTCGCGGGCGCTGCGGGTGCTGATGGACGCCTTCTCCGACGGGGTGCACCTGCGCAACGACATCTTCTCGTACCAGCGGGAGGTGGAGGACGAGGGCGAGCTGAGCAACGGCATCCTGGTGCTGGAGCGGTTTCTGGAGTGCTCCACCCAGGAGGCCGCGGACGCGGTCAACGACCTGCTCACCTCGCGGCTCCAGCAGTTCGAGAACACCGTGTTCACCGAACTGCCGGTGCTGTTCGCGGAGACCGGGCTGGACCCGGCGGGGCGCGCCCGGGTGACGGCGTACGTCAAGGGCCTGCAGGACTGGCAGTCCGGCGGGCACGAGTGGCACCTGCGGTCCAGTCGGTACATGAACGGCGGTGGGGCGGCCGCGGGTTCGGGCGGGTCCGGTGGCGAGGTCGCTCCCGGCTCGGGCGGTGGACCGGTGGGTCTGCCGGGTCTGCCGGGCCTGCCGGTTGGGCCCGGGGGCGGCAACTGGTGGGACCAGTACGCGATCGGCGGCATCGGGACCTCGGCGCTGGACATCCTGCGCAGCACGGCCGCCGGGGCCACGGCGGCCGTGGCGGAGGGGGGCTCGACGCCGGCGGCCAAGGGCGCGGCGGCCAAGGGTGCGGCGGGCCCGGCCGTGCGGCGGGCGCGGTCGCACGGCCACGTGCCGTACCAGGCCGTGGGGCCGTCCCTGCTGCCCGAGTTCAAGCTTCCGTTCGAGCTCCGGCTGAGCCCGCACCTGGACGGCGCCCGGGAGCGCGTGATCGAGTGGGCCGAGCGGATGGGACTGCTGGCGGCGGTGCCGGGCGTTCCCGGCTCCGGCATCTGGGACGCCGAGTCGATGCGAGACTACGACCTCCCGCTCTGCGCGGCCGGCCTCCAGCCGGATGCCACGGCCGACCAACTCGACATCTCCTCGGCCTGGTTGGCCTGGGGCACCTGGGCCGACGACTACTACCCCCGGGCCTTCGGGCACACCCGCGACCTGGGTGGCGCCAAGGTCGCCAACGCGCGGCTGTCCCTTCTCATGCCGGTGGACGGCACCCCCGCGCCGGAGCCCGTCAACGCGCTGGAGCGCGGCCTCGCCGACCTCTGGGAGCGCACCGCCGGCCCGATGACCGTCGAGGCCAGGGGCCGCTTCCGGGTGGCGGTCGAGGCGATGCTGGACAGCTGGATCTGGGAGCTGAGCAACCAGATCCAGAACCGGATCCCCGACCCGGTGGACTACCTGGAGATGCGCCGCTCCACCTTCGGCTCCGAGCTCACCACGAGCCTCTCCCGCCTCGGCCACGGGCAGACCGTGCCGCCGGAGGTGTACGACCACGGCTCGATGCGCGCGCTGGAGAACTCGGCGATGGACTACGCGTGCATGATGAACGACCTCTTCTCGTACCAGAAGGAGGTCGAGTACGAGGGCGAGCTGCACAACGCCGTCCTGGTGGTGCAGAACTTCTTCGGTTGCGACTACGAGTCGGCGGTCCGGATCGTCGACGACCTGATGCACTCGCGGCTGGGCCAGTTCCAGCACGTGGTGCAGAAGGAACTCCCGGTCATGTACGAGGACTTCGGGCTGGAGCAGGCGGCCAGGGAGATGCTCGACGGGTACGTGGGGGAGCTGGAGAACTGGCTCGCGGGCATCCTGAACTGGCACGAGGGCTGCCTCCGGTACGCCACGGCCGACCTGGAGCGGCACTTCGGCGCCGAGCGGGACCTGGTGGAGGCCTCGCAGGCCCGTCGGGCGGCCGCCGCGCCGGTTCCGACGGTCCCGCCGCCCTCGGTGCCGCCGGTGCCGCTCGGTCCGACCGGCCTGGGGACGGCCTCGCTGCGCCTGTCGGCGGGCGGCTGACGTCGACGGGTCGCACCCGCGCGGGTCCAGCCCGCGCGGGTGCGCCGCATCGTGGCTAGGCTGGCGAACCGGGGGCCGGCGTGCGCCCCCCCGGCGCGCGCACTTTCGCCACACACGAGGGCAGAGAGATGGCTGCGCTACCTGAGGGCACACCCTGTTGGGCCGACGCGATGTTCACCGACCTGGAGGGCGCGAAGGCCTTCTACGGCGACGTGTTGGGCTGGACCTTCGGCGAGAGCTCGTCGGAGTTCGGGAACTACACCCAGGCCTACTCGGACGGCAGGGCCGTCGCCGCGATCGTGCCGCCGATGCCGGGCGCGGAGGCCCAGTCCGCCTGGTGCCTCTACCTGGCCTCGCCGGACGCCGGTGCCACCGCGACGCGGATCCGCGCCAACGGCGGCGAGGTGGTCATGGGGCCGATGCAGGTCGGCGACCTCGGCACGATGGTGATCGCCAAGGACCCGGCCGGAGTGGTGTTCGGCGTCTGGCAGGCCGGCCGGCACGAGGGCTTCGAGAAGCAGGGCGAGCCCGGCGCCTACACCTGGGCCGAGCTGGTGACCCGCGAGCCCGCGAAGGCGGACGCCTTCTTCCCGGAGGTCTTCCCGTTCGGCGTGAAGAAGATGGCGGGTGGGGACTTCGACTACCGGATGTTCCAGGTCGACGACCGGCCGGTGCTGGGCCGGATGGGCGCGGAGGGGGAGTTCCTGCCGCCCGAGGCACCCTCGTACATCAGCGTCTACTTCGCGGTGGACGACACCGACGCCGCGATCGGCCGGCTGACGGCCCGCGGCGGCAAGGTGTACTTCGGGCCGATGGACAGCCCGTTCGGCCGGTTCGCGGCGGTCGGCGACCCGCAGGGGGCGGCCTTCGGGTTGATCGACGTCGGTCGGCGGGTAGGGGAGCAGCCGGAGACGGTGGACGTCTGATGCGTCCGACGGGACGACGAGCGGCAGGGGTGGCCGATGGGTGAGCGCGAGGAACTCGTCGAAACGCTGGACAAGCACCGCGAACTGCTGCGGCGCACCGTACGGGACCTCACCGACGCGCAGGCGGCCGAGCGCACCACGGTCAGCGAGCTGTGCCTCGGCGGCCTGATCAAGCACGTGGCGGCGGTCGAGGCGCGCTGGGCGCGGTTCATGACCGGCGGCGCGGAGGCGATGCGGCGCGGGGACGGGGGCGCCGCCGACCCGGACGCCTGGGCGGCCCAGTTCCGGATGGCGGAAGGCGACACCCTGGCCGGGCTGCTCGCCGAGTACGAGCGGACGGCGCGCGGGACGGACGAGCTGGTCCGGACCCTGCCCGCCCTCGACCTCGCCCACGAGCTGCCGCCCGCGCCCTGGTTCCCGCCGGGCACGGCCTGGTCGGCCCGGCGGGTGCTGCTGCACCTGATCGCCGAGACCGCGCAGCACGCCGGGCACGCGGACATCATCCGGGAGTCGCTGGACGGGGCGAAGTCGATGGGCTGAGCGGCGGTTCGCCCGGCACGTCGAGCGGCACGTCGAGCGGCGCCGGGGACGGCCGTCAGGGCAGCTCCACGCCGAGGAGTTCGCGCAGCGCCCGGTTGCCGTCCGGGGTGACCCGAAGGGCCCGGCCGGAGCCGATCCGTTCCACCCAGGCGCGGTCCAGGGCGGCCCGGCAGAGTGCCGCGCCGAGCGCCCCGCCCAGGTGGGTGCGGCGTTCCGTCCAGTCCAGGCACCCGCGCACGACCGGGCGTCCGCCCCGGTGGCCCGCGCGCGGCGGCAGCTCGATCGTCTGCGCGGCCAGCCAGTCCCGGCCGTGCCCGGTGACGGCCAGCCCGCCCTCCTCGGTGACCAGGCCGCGGGCGAACAGCGCGTCCGACACGGCCACGCCGAGGCGTCCGGCCAGGTGGTCGTAGCAGGTACGGGCCCGGGCCTCGGCACTCAGCCGGGTGGCCTCGGTCAGGTTGCGCGGCGCGGTCGCGGGGCCGGGGCCGGGGCCGGACTCGGCGAAGGCGGTGAGGTCCTCGATCAGCGTGGCCACCGCGGGCGTGGCCAGCCGGACGTACCGGTGCCGGCCCTGTCGTTCTTCGGCCAGCAGCCCGCCCGCGATCAGCCGGGACAGGTGCTCGCTGGCCGTGGACGGCGCCACGCGCGCGTGGCGGGCCAGCTCACCGGCGGTCCAGGCGCGACCGTCGAGCAGCGCCGTGCAGATGGCGGCGCGGGTGGGGTCGGCGAGCAGGGCGGCGAAGGCGGCGAGCGTCATGCCTCCATGGTCGGGGCACGGGAGAGCGGGCGGGCGCCGAGTCGCGTACCGGGGCGGAGCGGCGCACGGGGGCCGGGGCGGTCGCGGCGGCGGGGCCGCGTGGGGGAGCGGAGCCGGGAACATGCCACCAGGGTCGCCCCCGCACGGTTCGGCCGGGGCCGAAACGACCCGGGGCCACGATGACGGCATGAGCGAAACCACGGTGGTCTCCGGCCCCGCGACGATGACCTTCTCCCGCTACGACGACGTGACGGCGGCGCTGGCCGACCCGGCGCTGGTCCCGCCGCCCGCCGGGCCGGCCGTGCCCGGAGCGCCCGGCGCCGCCCCCGGCACGGTGGCCTGGCTGCGGTCCGCCGTCGCCCGGTTCAGTTCCGGCGAGCCGCACGCCCGGCGCCGGGCGCTGGTGCTGGCGGACCTGGAGCGGCTGGACCCGGACCGGCTGCGGGTGGCCGCGGCCGCCGGCTTCGAGTCCGACGTCCGGCTGCGGGTCGTCCGGGTGCTCGCGGCGGAACTCGGCCTGGCCGACCCGGAGGCCGTGGCGCGGGATGTCGCGACGGTGTCCCGGGCGTATTTCACCGACGCGTCGGACGATCCGGCGGTGGCCGACCCGGTGGCCGACCCGGTGGCCGACCCGGTGGCCGACCCGGCGGCGGACGCGGCGGTGGCCCGGCTGCTGCCCGTGATGGGGGACCGGGACGACGCGGCGGGGGGCCGGGACGACGCGGCGGGGGACCGGGACGAGGAGACGGCCGCGAACCGGATCGGCCTGCTCGTCCAGGCCTGCGACGCCACCGCCGCGCTGGTCGAGGGCGCCCGCCGGCACGAGGACGGATTGGCCGGCGTGCTGCGCGCGGACCCGCCGGTCCGGACGATGCGTCGGCTCGCCGCCCGGGCGACCGAGGTCGGAGGGGTCGCGGTACCGGCCGGGACGCGGGTCCTGCTCGACATCGCGGCGGCCCAGTCCGGGGCGCCGGAGGGCGTCGCGCTCACCTTCGGCGCCCCGCCCCGGAGCTGCCCGGGCCGCTCGCAGGCCCTCGTCATCGCTGAGGGCATCCTGTACGGCGCCTCCGATCCGGCGGACACCGGGGCGCCGGACATGCCGCCCGCGCCGGATCGAGGGAAGGCCGAACTCGTCTCCCTGGTGCCGGAGATGGTCGAGAGCGTGCTTGTCCTGGCGGCCGGTTGGACGGACTGGGGCGGTCGCCCGATCCTCAACGCCGACGGCCGAACCTACACGCCGCACAAGGCTGTTCGCCGTATCGCCGACCATCTCGTCGACCACCTCGCCGAGGTGGAGGCCCGGGTGGTCGGTGAGCCGACCGAGCCCGACCACTGGCACGCCTCCGGTGTCACCACCCCGGCCGACCTGGCCCCGTTCACCACCGCCGACCTGGACGAGGCCCGCAGCCGGCTGACCCGGCTGGCCGGGATCTGGTCCCGGCGGATCACCGCACTGCCGGACGAGTGGCTGGACGACTCGCCGGGGACGGGCTGGAGCTTCCGGCAGATCGTCCGGCACGTCTCCGGGGCCGGGTACTACTACGCGGACTCGGTCGGCGCCATCGGCAGCCCCGCGGGTGCGACCGACCGCCCGGAGGGAGCGACCGGCACCCCGGCGAACGCGACCGGAAACCTCGCGAACGACCCGACGGAGACGACCCGATGACCCCCTTCGCCGCCCTGCACCACCTCCCCGGCCGTCCGCTGCTGCTCCCCAACGCCTGGGACCACGCCTCGGCCGTCGCCCTCGCCGCCCAGGGACACCCCGCGATCGGCACCACCAGCCTGGGCGTGGCGGCCGTCGCCGGCCTGCCCGACGGTGCCGCCGCCACCCGCGCGGAGACCGTACGGCTGGCGCGCCGGCTCGGGCGGGTCGGCTTCCTGCTCAGCGTCGACGCGGAGTCCGGGTTCAGCGACGATCCGGACGAAGTCGCCGAACTGGCCGTGGAGTTGGCGAAGGCCGGAGCGGTCGGCATCAACCTGGAGGACGGTCGGGCGGACGGTTCGCTGACCCCCGTCGACCGCCATGCCGCCAAGATCGCGGCGGTGAAGGCGGCCGTGCCGGAGCTGTTCGTCAACGCCCGCACCGACACCTACTGGTGCGGGCAGGACGCCCCCGAGGCGGGGGCACTCCGGCGCCTGGACGCCTACCAGCAGGCGGGCGCGGACGGCGTGTTCGTCCCCGGGCCGGCCGATCCGGCGGCCATCGGCCGGCTGGTCGGCGCGCTCTCCGTCCCGCTGAACATCCTCTGGACGCCGGCCGGCCCGGGCCTCGCCGAGCTGGCCGCGCTCGGGGTGGCCCGGGTCAGCCTGGGCTCGCTGCTGTACCGCGCGGCACTGGCGGCGGCGGTGGCCACGGCGGCGGCCGTCGCGGCGGGCGAGCCGGTCGGTCCGGTGCCGGGGTACGCGGAGGTGCAGGCCCTCAGCGGGAGTTGAGCGTCTCCGGGGAGCGGTCACGGGCGGCCCTGGACCGGCGCCCCAGGGACCGGCGCCCTCAGCCCTGCTGGCGGGTGGTCCAGGCCGCCTCGATCCCGTCCAGGATGACGTTGACGCCCCGGGCGAAGCTGCTGTCCCGGCCCGCCGCGATCTCGTCCGGAACCTCGGTGGTGTACAGCCGGTGCAGCCGCGGGAACTCCTTGGTGGCCTCGATGACGGCGGGCAGGAGCCGGTTCATCCACTCCTGCTCGTCGTGGCCGCTGCGGGCCAGCGAGCTCACCCAGGCGGCCTCCACGCAGGCGGTTCCGATGGTGTAGCCCATCACGGCGCTCATCGCGTCGTTCGCCTCGCCGATCTCGAAGCCGGCCGTTTCCAGGACGGTCAGCAGGGCCTCGGAGAGCCGCATCCAGTTGGGGCCGAGGTAGATCATCCCGACGTCGCCGATCACCGAGACCATCCACGGGTAGCGAATGATGGTCGCGCGCATGCTCTCGGCGGTCTCCATGACCTTCGTGCGCCAGACCTTCGGGTCCTCGGAGCCCTCGGCCTCCGGCTGCGGGAGGGTGCCGAAGACCTGGTCGACGACCAGGGCGAGCAGTTCCTCCTTGTTGGCGACGTGGGTGTAGAGCGAGGTCGCGCCGGCGTTCAGCCGGGCGGCGAGCTTGCGCATGCTCAGCGCATCGATGCCGTCGGAATCCAGCAGCGCGAAGGCCTCGGCGACGATCTGCTCGCGGCTGAGGGAGGGCTGCTCCCGCCGTCGCTGGGGGCGGTTCCACGGCAGGGGGATGCCCGGGGTCGTGCCGTCCTCTGATTTGGCCGCCATCGGGCCCTCCTCGCCAGTCGTCGATCGCCGGACCCGGTCCGGTGCGGCGCAGCTTGCCACAGGTTGCTGCGAACAGTGTACGGCGCCACGAACGGTGTGCGGAGGTCGAACGATGTACGGCATTGCGAACAGTGTGCGGTGTCCGTACAGTGTTCGGAGCGGCGCACACCGTACCCCTGGGGACGGAGGGCGGTGTGCCCGCGACGACTTCCGCGCGGCTCCGGCCGGCCACGGCCACGGCTCGCGCGCTCATTCCAAAGCCCGAAGCCCGAAGCCCGAAGCCCGGGTTCGCAGCGAGAAGTTCAAACCCGGGTTCGACGCGAGAAGTTCACAGGGGGAAAACGCCGTGCAACGTCATCCGCAGCGCTGGCTCATTCTGGTCGTGCTCTGTCTCAGCAGCCTGGTGCTGGTGATCGACAACATGGTGCTCACGGTCTCCATCCCGCCGATCGCGGAGGACCTCAAGGCCGGGGCGCAGGACATCCAGTGGATCATCGACTCGTACATCCTGGTCTTCGCCGGCCTGCTGCTCACCTCGGGCAGCCTCTCCGACCGCTTCGGACGGCGGAAGGTGATGATCGTCGGACTCGCGTTGTTCGGCGCGGCCTCACTGGTCGCGGCCTACGCCGGCAGCTCCGGTGAACTGATCGCCGGGCGCGTCCTGATGGGCGTCGGCGGCGCACTGGTCATGCCGAGCACGCTCTCCATCCTGATCACCGTCTTCGACGACGAGGAGCGCCCGAAGGCGATCGCCGCCTGGACCGCCGTGGCCATGATCGGCCTGGTCGGCGGTCCGGTGCTGGGCGGCGCGCTGATCGCGCACTTCTGGTGGGGCGCGGTCTTCCTGCTCAACGTGCCGATCGCGGCGGTCGCCATCATCGCCGCGGTGCTGCTGATGCCGGAGTCCAAGGGACCGTGGCGCCGACCCGACCTGCCGGGCATGGTGCTGTCGATGGTCGGCATGACGGCGCTGGTCTGGTCGATCATCGTGCTGCCCCGGGACGGCTTCACCAGCGCGAGCACCCTCGGCGCGCTCCTGCTCGCGGTGGCCTCGCTGACCGGCTTCGCCGTCCGGCAGGTCCGCACCGACTCGCCGATGGTCCCGCTCAACCTGTTCCGCAACCGGGTCTTCACCGGCGCCAGCTTCTCGCTCGTCCTGCTGACCTTCGCCACCGGCGGGCTGATGCTGGTCCTCACCCAGTACCTCCAGTTCGTGCTGGAGTTCTCGCCCACCGACACCGGCCTCGCCTTCATCCCGCTGGCCATCGCCTCGCTGGTGTTCAACGCGCTCGGCGCGGTGCTCGGCAAGAAGGTCCCGGCGCGGGTGCTCACCTCGATCGGCATGCTGATCATCGCGGGCGGCTTCGGGCTGCTGGCCACCCTCACGGTCGGCGACGGCTTCACCAAGGTCGCCCTCGCCATGCTGGTGCTCGGCGTCGGCTCCGGCCTCGGCATGCCGGCCGCCGCCAACGCGCTCATGGGCGCCATCCCGAGCGAACACGCCGGCGTCGGCTCCGCGCTCAACGACACCATCCAGCAGTCCGGCGCGGCGCTCGGCGTGGCCATCCTCGGCACCGTGCTCTCCAGCACCTACACCGGTGCGATGCCCGACGCGGCCCCCGCCGCCGCCCGCCACGACATCACCGGCGCGCTCGCGCTGGGCGGCTCCACCGGGGACGGCGGACTGGTCGCGGCCGCCCGGGAGGCGTTCAACACCGCCACCTCCACCACCTTCACGGTGGGCGGCATCGCGGTCGTCGCGGCCGCGGCGCTCACCCTGGTGCTGATGCGCGACGGCCGGAAGACCGCCGACGGGACGGCCGGGGTCCCGACGGAGCCCACGGCCGAGCGGGTCGGCTGACCCCCTCCGGGCCGATGGCCCCGGCCGCCCCGGCGGCCGGGGCCATCGACGCCCGCGCGCTCGCCTCCCGGGGCGCGTAGCCTCGCGTCATGGACCCGTCCTCCCCGTACCTGGAGCGCGCGTCCCGGCTGCCCGGCGCGGTCGTATGGACGAAGCAGGCCCTCGGCCGTACAGATGCCGGACGCACGGGCGCGGATGCCGGACGTACAGGTGCGGATGCCGGACGTACGGGCGATGCCTTGGCCGGGGCCGTCCTGCCCGACGGCTGCATGGACCTGCTGTGGACGGAAGGCCGGCTGCTGGTCGCCGGACCGGACACCCACGCCTTCCGCCCCGGCCCCGGACTGCGCGGCCCATGGGTCGGCGTGCGCTTCCGCCCCGGTGCCGCCCCCGCCCTGCTCGGCGTCCCGGCCCACGAACTCCGTGACCGCCGCGTCGAGTTGGCCGACCTGCGGCCCGCCGCCGAGGTCCGGCACCTCACCGAACGCATCGACGCGGCCCCCGACCCGGCCGCCGCACTGGAAGCCCTCGCGCTGCGCCTGGCGGCCGAGGCGCCGCCCGAGGACCCGCTCATCCGCGCGGTGGCCGCCTCGCTCGCCGCCGGGCGGTCCGTCGCCGCGACGGCCGGGACGGTCGGCCTCGGCGCGCGCCAACTTCACCGCCGCTCCCTGACCGCCTTCGGCTACGGCCCCAAGACCCTCGCCCGGATCCTGCGCATGCAACGCGCCCTGGCCCTCGCCCGCGCCGGCGTCCCACTGGCCGACACGGCCGCCCGGGCCGGCTACGCGGACCAGGCCCACCTGTCCCGCGACGTACGGGAGTTGACGGGCATGCCGGTGACCGCGCTACTGCTCCCCTAGCCTCCTTCCCCTACAGCGGCGCGAGCAGATCCACCCCGTTGCCGTCCGGGTCGTGCACCACGGCGTACCGCTGCCCCCAGAAGGCGTCCCAGGGCTTCAGCTCCCCGTGGTACCCGGCGCCGGTCAACTCCTCGTACACCGCGTCCACCTGCGCGGGACTCGCGCAGCGGAACGCCAGCGCGGTGCGCGTACCGCCGCTCGGCGGCTGCCACGCGGGATGGAACGACCGGATGGTGGCCTCGGCGTCGAGCACCAGCAGCGGCCCTCCCGGCAACGTGCCCTCGACGTGCGGCTCCCCCTCGACCCCTGCCGGAAACTCCACCCCCAACCTCCGGTAGAAGGCGACCGAGGCGGCCATGTCCGAAACGGCCAGCCCGACGAAGGCGAACTGCGGTGCAGATGTGCTGTTCATGCCTGCCACGCTAGACACCCCCCACGCACCCGGTCTTGAACGAATCGGACACCCGGGGCCCGCCCGGTCCGCCCGCGCGGGCCCGCCACGAAGCGGCACCGACACCCCGACGCGCTCGGTCCCCGCGCGGGTCGCGGCGCCGGATCAGAATGGGTCATGCCCACACCGGACTCCTCGGGAACGCCACCCGAGCACCCATCGCCCGGCACGGCCCCCGCCCGGGCCGGAGAACGATGGTGGCCGGTCGTCTCCGCGGTGCTGACCACCGCCCTGCTGCACGTCCTGCTTCCCGAGACCTATCGGGAGAGCCCCCCGTGGGCGCTGCCGGCGGTCCTGCTCGTCCTGCTCGCCGTGCTGGTCGTCGGTGACCCCGGTCGCATCGACCGCCGCCGGCGGTGGCTGCGCGTGGTCACTGACCTGGTGATCGCGTTCGTGACGCTGGCGAACCTGTTCGCCGCCGGGCGGCTGGTGGCCGACATCCTGACCGGCAACACGATCTACGCCAACAACGCCACCGGCCTGCTGGCGACCGGCGGCGTGGTCTGGGCGACCAATGTCATCGCGTTCGCGCTCTGGTACTGGGACCTGGACCGGGGCGGGGCGGCCGCACGGGCGTACCGGCCGTTCGCCGACCCCGCGTTCGTCTTCCCGGAGATGCAGTACCCGCACCACGCACCGCCCGACTGGGTGCCGGTCTTCGCGGACTACCTCTCGCTGTCCTTCTGGACGGCCACGGCCTTCAGCCCGACCGACGTCTCCGCGATCCGGAGGTGGGCCAAGGCGCTGATGATGGCCCAAGCCGCCGTCTCACTGGCGGTCGGAGCCCTGGTGATCGCCCGCGCGATCAACATCCTCCAGTAGCCCGCCGTGCCGCCCGCGTCCCAACCAGGAGCCGCAGAAGGGCCCGGGCAACGCGAAAACCCCGCCCCGAGACCGCCGACGGCGCCGGGAACGACGAAGGCCCCGACCGGTGAACCGGTCGGGGCCTTCGTGAAGGCGGAGGATACGAGATTCGAACTCGTGAGGGGTTGCCCCCAACACGCTTTCCAATTCTCACGAACGGCGTCCGCCGGGGTTCACACCCGTCCTGACCTGCGCCGGAGCGAACCACTGGGCGGCGGCTGAACCCGGTTGGACGGGGGTGAATGAGACCAAAACTGAGACCAGCTGGCTCCGCTCACCAGGCCCGACAACCCCTACTCGCGACGTCTCTGGTCAGCTGGCTCCTGCCGCCTCCGCCATGAGGCGAGCCCGCTTCTCGGCACGCGGTTCGGCCTTCCAACCGGGCAGGAACGCCGACAGAAGCGGGTCGCTTTCGATCATCTGCTGCGTTGACCGCATGCCTTCGTCGATGATCGTGTCCCACTTCTCCGTGGCGAACCTGACGCGGCAGGGCAAGTCCTTGATGATCTTCTCGTCGACGGTCAAGTAGTTCGACGCACGCTGCCCCCTGGCCGCAGGCACATACGCATCGGTGCCAGCTTGGGAAGGAAGTAGCGAGATAAGGATTGCGTCCCCGTCCTCGGCAATCATCCGGGCAGCCTTGTTGGCTGCCGAGATCTCTGTCTTGGAGGGTTCCCGTTCGAGCATCTCGACCAGGGTCCTGCGGATGCTCACCGTCGCCCGGCTGGCCAGCGCGGTTTGCAGGGCCTGGCGGGCGGTTGCCGTCATCGATGTCATAGCGGCGATTGTCACGGCGGGCTTGCCCGAGGCCGTTCGTTTGAGGGCAACCTCGGCGTGTGTTCCCCCATACGGTAGACAAGTCCATGCCCCCTGCCGAAGCCCGTGAACGCCACCGGGCGCGTTCAGTTGAACCTCTCATCCCGAGACCTGAGCTGTGCGATGCTCCAGGCGTGAAGAAGGAACCGGCCGGGTGCGACCACCCTCAGGGGACGTCCGTAGGCCAGTACAACTGCTGGAAGAGCGGCGAGACTGAGGTCCACTTCGAGCTCGAAGAGTGGCCGGAGTGGAAGACGCAGCGGCTCGCGGAAATCCTCTTCAGCGGTCTCGTCGAGCGCTCAGCCAACGAATCAGCTCCACCGACCGAGTAGGCACGGTCGAAGGGCCTTCTCAACTCCGGCGATGCCGTGCAGCCTCAGTCGGTCTGCTCCTCGCCGTCCAGGTGCGCCATCGCGTAGTCGTACTCCTCGGGGTGCCGCGCCAGCCGCGCCATCACCCAGGCGGTACGCGCATCCATCCCAGCCCCGAAATCGGCGGCCAAGCGGCGGGCGCGCCATGTCGTCCGAGGCGCGAGAATCCAGCGCGTGAGCGGGAACTGCACACGGTCGACGCCAGCGGCCATCTCTCCTGCTGGCCCGAACTGGTCTTCCCGGGGCTGGCGGGGCTCGCCCGGTGAGTGAGTTGTTGGGTCGGCCACTCGACGAGTGTTGCGATGCTCGGGCCTCTGCGGTGTCGATCAGGGCAGTGATCACCGGAAAGAGCGGCTGAGCGGCTGTTCGTTGACACCGAGTGGAACGTCCTAGGCAGTGAGCATCCGGTAAGTCACCTCTGTCTCCCATAGTCCTATCAATGGCTGGACTGATCGTCGGGACGTCTTCCAACCCTCGGCGAGGCTCGGTACTGACGGCTGAATACGGTGGAGGGGCTCGGTTGAATGAGAGGACGCGAAGACGTGGATGTGTATGAGGCCGTGGACAGTCGCCGGGCCGTGCGGGCGTTCAGCGATGAGCCCGTGCCCAAGGAGGTACTCGAACGAGTGCTGATCGCAGCGACGCGGGCTCCGTCCAGCGGGAACCTCCAGCCATGGCGTCTGTACGTCGTGACCGGTGAACCCTTGGCGGAACTCAAGCGGACCGCGACAGCCAGGGCACTGGCGGGGGACCCCGGCGACGAGCGTGAGTATCCGATGTACCCGGACGGGCTGGCCTCGCCATATCTGGACCGCTTTGCTGCCGCCGCCGCCCAGCGGTACGAATCGCTGGGGATCGAGCGCGACGACCCGGACCGGCCCAGGAAGATTGCCACCTTGAACTCGGAGGCGTTCGGGGCGCCGGCCGTCCTGTTCTGCTACCTCGACCGGACGATGGGTCCGGGGCAGTGGGCTGACGCGGGGATGTACCTGCAGACGGTCATGCTGTTGTTGAGGGCCGAGGGGCTGCACAGCTGCCCCCAGGTGATGTGGACCGTGTACCGGGAGACTGTCAGCCGGGCAGTCGGAGCCGGTGACGGACTCGTGCTGTTCTGCGGCGTCTCAGTGGGGTTCGAGAAGGAGGGCGTGCCGCAACTGCGCACCGGGCGGGCGGATATGACGGAAACGGTGAGCTTCATCGGAGTGTGACTGTTGGACGGCCGAGATCGACAGGACAGTCCCTAGGCCCGGACGTGCGCTCAGCGCGAGCTGTGCTGGCGCTCACCGCTCGTAGGACCACGCTTGGCCGGTCTGCCGGTACTGCTCGACGGGGATGGGCTCGACGCCGGCAGCCATGCGTGCGGTGTAGAGCAGGCCGTCGAGGTGATCGATCTCGTGGTGGATCAGGCGGGCGAGTCCGCGTTCGTAGGTGGTGGTGGCCATCTGGCCGTCCAGGGCGGTGGTCTCCACGGTGATCTGCAGCGGCCGGGGGACCGAGCCGCGAACGTCGAAGAACGACAGGCAGCCCTCGAACTGCTCGTCCGCCTCGTCGGAGCGGTCGGTGATCCGCGGGTTCAGCAGGACGATCACCGGAGCGTCCGGGGAAGCGGGCTGGACGATGGCGGCGGCCCGGCCGATCCCGATCTGCGGTGCCGCGATGCCCATGCCCTTGGCGAAGGGGTGGACCTGGCCGATGCGCTCCATGGCTGTGAACAGCTTCTCGATGACCTGCTCGGCGGCCTGACGCTCGGTGGGCAGGTCGAAAGGGCGAGCGGGCTCGGCGAGGATGGGGGCGCCCTCCTGGACGACTCCGAGGTCACGCATCTGCTCGCTGGGCCGCACCTGGATCACCTGAACTCCCCTTGGGTCATGTCGCGTTCGGGTCGGGCCCGGAACCGCCATTCCAGACGGTACCGGGCGTGGAGGTCCGGCGTTGACGTGCTCCAGGAGAAGACGCGCATGCCGCCCTCCTCGCGCCGGACCGGGGCGGTCCGAAGCGGTGCCGCTTCAGCGGTCATGGACGTCTCCATGCCCCACACGGCGGGGTCGAGCTCGGAGGGGAAGGCGAGTTCGACTTCGAGGTGTTCGGTGGGCAGGCGGACCGCGCGCTGGAACCAGCGGCCCCATTTCTCCTCGCCGACCGAGTAGGCGTACTCGATCCAGACCTCCTCGCCCGGGTAGAGCGGGAAGCGGCCTTGCTCGTTCTCGAACAGCAGCCACACTTCCTTGAACGCGTCGCGGTCGTGCTTGGTCTGCCAGTTCATCGCCTCCCCGCGGCATGTCGCGGTCAGTGCGAGTTCGTCCCAGGTCAGCGGGTGTTCGCGGTAGTGGGCATTGGAGCGCTCGGGCTCGCCGGGGTAGCGGTCAACGCTGATGCGGATCAGGTAGCGGGTGATCGGCTCGCTGCCGGTGTTCCGCAACAGCCGGCGCATCGTCAGCCGGTAGTGGGAGCCGTCGAAGTCCAGGCGGGCGCCGTCGTGGGCCACGATGATCGCTGAGCCCGTCGCGTACGGCTGTTCGGGGCGGCGCGGGGCTGGTGGAGCCGCAGCCGGGGCCGCTCGGTTCTTGGCACCCTCGTAGTCCAGCCAGCGCTTCCAGACGGCCTTGCCCGCGTTGAGGGTCTCCTCCGAGCGACGCGCGAAGTCCTCGGTCGGCTTGTGCCGGCCGGATTCCACGTGGCTCACGTACGACGGGTCGAAGCCCATCTTGAGGGCGAGCCCCCGCTTGGACAGGCCGCGCACCTCGCGCCAGTACGAGACCTCCGCTGCGAACGCCTCGGCGGCTTGCTCAACGGTCGGGCTGTCGTCGCGCTCGTCCATCAAGGCCCCCGCCCTGGCTGCTGGATGAGATGAATGAACCGTGAGTGATCTCGATTCATCATTCTGTCACGCTCCTGGCCGCCGGTTTCCTTCTTTTGCCAGCCCGGGTCGACACCCGGGCCGAGAGAGGGAGGGCTCAAGCGATGCGCCTGCTGTACCTGCTCAACGTCTCCAACTCCAGCCAGCTGACTGCCGACTCCGGCTACACCTTCGCCGACATGCTCACCCCGGCCCTGGCCGACGCCGGGGTCGAGGTCACCGTGGCCGCTCCCGTCCCGGCCGGCGACGATCGCATGCAGTTCGAGCGGACTACGTCGCCCTCGACCAAGTACCGGGCCCGCTTCGACCCGGGCGTCGGCGCCCTGGTGCGGCTGTTCCGCCGCCAGCAGCCCGAAGTGGTCGTGGCCAACCAGATCGAGGCCGCCCCCGCGATCCGCGCCGCGCTCCTGGAAGCCGGAGTGGACGCGCGGATCGTCGGCTACTGCCACTACCTGCCGTTCTCCTTCACTGACACCGGCCAACTGGAGCTGGACCCCGCGATGGACGACGGCGGGCTGGGCCGCAGCGTCCTGCTGGCCTTCGCCGCCGGGCTCGCGGCCTGCGACCGCGTCCTGGTCCACTCCGGCACCGCCGCCTCGTGGACCGCCGCTGCCGCCGCCCGCACCGGCGTCGAACTCACCGAGAAGTTGCACGTGGTCCCCGCCCCCAGGGACGTGCGCCTGGTCCGCGACCTTGCCGAGATCACCCCGCCGGAGGGCCGGGCGGTCGGCATCTACAACCACCGCCTGTACGCCCACTACGGCACCGCCCGCTTCACCCAGCTCGCCCGCCACCTCGTCGCCGAGGCCCCGGTGCGGCTGACCGTGATGGACCTGTTCGGCACCCGCAGCGCCGAGCGGATCCGCCTGGATCCCAGCCCCGAGCGGAACTTGGAGGAGCTGGCGGCCGTGGACGGCGTCGCCATCGCCTCCGACCGCGGCGACCGCGTCCGCTACCGCAACCTGCTGGCCGGTGCCCACTTCGGCATCGCGCCGTTCCGGCCCGGCTGCCCCTGGTCCATGTCGGTCATCGACTGCCAGGCGATGGGCTTGCCGGTGATCGGCCCGCGCATCGGCTGGCTGGCCGAGCACCTCGACCCGGAGCTGGTGTTCGACACCGACGACCAGGCCGTCCGGATCGCCGAACGCCTCGCCACCGAACCCGAGTTCTACCTGGTGCACGCCAAGCGCGCGCACGCCTCCACCACGGACCTGACGCCCGCTGCGGTGGCCGCACGCTACCTGGAGGCGATCAAGTGACCGGCTTCGACGCGGTCCTGCTCTCCTACGACGAGCCGCTGGCCGACTCCCTGCACACCCGCCTGGCTCGCGTACTGGGCGGAACCGTCAAGCGTCTGCACGGGGTGCGCGGGATGCGCCGCGCCTACCGGCTCACGGCCGAACTCGTCGACACCGACCAGTTCTTCCTCGCTGACGGCGACTTCGCCATCGACCCCGCCTTCCCCGCCAGCGCGGTGGAGCCGCTGGCATCGGGCGTGTCGATGCGGGTCTGGCGGGCCGTCAACCCGGTCAACGGGCTCACCTACGGGTACGGCGGCCTCAAGCTGATCCGCACCAGCGCACTGCAGGAGATGGGCCAGGCCGTCGACGTGCTGGCCGCGCTGCCCGGCCGGGCCGAGTTCAGCCCGCACACAGCCGGGACCACCCTGTTCAACCAGACCCCGTTCCACGCCTGGAAGGCGGGCTTCCGGGAGTGCGCGATGCTCGCGCGCGGCAGCGAGTACGGCATGACCGACGCCTCCGCCCAGGAACGCATCGACGCCTGGACGGCCAGCAAGGACGGCGACTTCGCCGACTACGCGGCAGCCGGGGCCCGCGACGGCCTCGAGTTCGCCCGCACTGCGGCCCGCGACCCCAAGCGCTTCGAGGCGCTCAACGATCCGCCCTGGCTGCACCGGCACTTCATCACGCTGCACGGCGAGCAGGCGGTCGCCGGATGAGCACCCGCTGCGGGCCGCTGGTCCTGATCGAGCCGCAGGCGCACCTCGGCGGCGGGCACCACCAGCGCACGCTGACGGCGCTCGCCGCCGCCCGCCCGGGTGCCGTGGTCATCACCCCGCAGGGGATCGCAGACGGGCCCGGTCCGCTGCTGCGGGCCGGCTCCTGCATTGCTGCCGGACCGGTGTGTCCGGCAGCGAAGGCCCTGCTGGCCGCAGCCCGCGCGGCGGAACGCGTATCGACCGCTGGCAAGCGGGCCTTCCGCTCACGGCACTGGCCGTTGCCGCTCCGCCGACTGCCGCACCAGGTCACTCTGATCGCCCGCTGCCTAACCGAAGCCGGATGCCTGCGTACCGCCCGCCGCCTCGCCCCTCGGCCGGCGGCCGTGGTGATCCTCAGCGCGAGCGAAGCCCTGCACGGCATGACCGCCCTGCTCGGCGGTACCCCGCACCTGCGGTTCATCCACGAGCAGGTCACCACCGAAGACTCGCCCGTCCGGCTGCTGGGTCGGCTCGCCCGGCGGAGCGAGAAGCACGTGGTCGCCCTCTACCCGACCACCGCCGTCCGCGACCGGCTCTCCCCGGCCTTCCCCCACCTCCCAGGGCGGGTGCGGGCGTTCGCGGTCGACGACGGTCGGCCTCTCACCGCCGCCGAGCGCGACGGTGCCCGCGCCGCCTTCACCATCCCCGACTCGGCGACGGCGGTCTGCCTGGTCGGCGGCTGGTGGCCCTACAAGGACATCGCCACCGTCGACGCGGCCCTGGCCCGCCTCACCAAGCCGCTACACGTCCTGGTCTGCGGCACTCCGCTGGACGACGCGGTACTCGAACGCTGGCACCGCCTGCCCCTCGTCCGGGTCCACACCGTGCCCGGCCCGGTCGGCGAGGACGTCCTTCGGCTCGTCTACGCTGCCGCCGATGCCGCCCTGGTGGCACGGCGTCCCGGGACCGGCAAGGAGTCCGGGCTGGTCATGGACGCTGCCCGGCTCGGTGTCCCCCTGGTCGTCTCCGACCACGACCCGGACCTGACCGAGCGGCTGGCCGAACAGCCCTGGGTCCAGCTCTTCCGGGCCGGCGACCCGGGCGCCCTCGCCAAGGCCCTGGACCAGCTGGCGGACGGGCCGACCGCCCGGCCGGGGACGCGGGCCCCTGCGGTGCTGGACATGCTCCCGGCCTCCGAGCAGGCCGCCTACCTCACCGAGACGTACACCGACCTGGTCAAGGAGTACCGATGACGCCCGCTCCCCCCACCCTGGTCGCCGTGATCGGCCCGGTCGAACCGGCCCTGCTGACCGCCTGGACCGCCCACTACCGCGCGCTCGGCGTCGAGCGTTTCCGCCTCGCCTTCCACTTCGCCGAGCACGTCCCCGACGCCTGGCGCCGCCAGCTACTGGACACCGCTGAGAGCCTCGGCCTCCCCACCGGCCAGGTCAGCACCGGAGCGTGGCACGAGCACACCAACACCGAACTGCGCGACGCGCTGCGGGAGCAGGCCGGCCCCGGCTGGCACCTGCTCGCCGACTCCGACGAGTTCCAGACGTACCCGGCCCCACTCGGCGAGATCACCGAGGCAGCCGAAGAGAACGGCTGGGCGGTGGTGGGCGGCTTGATGCTCGACCGCGTGGCCGCTGACGGCCGACTCGCCCTCTGGCGCCCCGAGACCGGACTCGACCGCGCCTTCCCGCTCGGCGGCCACCTCACCCACCGCCTCCTCCAGGGCGACCCCCGCAAGATCGTCCTCGCGCTCTCGGACGTCGCCGTGGCCTCGGGCAACCACCGCGCGCCCGGCCGCAGGCCCGATCCGCTCACGCTCGCATGCGTCCACCACTTCAAGTGGCGCGCCGGCGTCCTGGACGACCTACGGCGCAGGGTCGACCGCTTCAGCTCCGGCGCCTGGACCGAGCACACCCCGGCAGTCCGGACCGAGGCCACCCGCCTGCTGCAGCACATCGACCGCCACCACGGCCGCATCGACGTCTCCGACCCCCGCCTGGCCTTCCGCCACGTCACGCTCGACCGCCTGCCCGACGACTGGGCCGCCGAAGCCGCCCGGATCCACGCCGCCTGGCGCCCGCCCCGTCAGAGCCAGCCCGGCTCCACGATCTCCTCGCCCTCGCCCTGAGGCGCCTCGAACCGCGCGAAGAAATCGTCCAGAGCCTCAGGGGTCACGATCAGCGCATTCGCGTCCCCCCGCCGGTTGCGCTCGGCCAGCCTGCGCAGCAGCTCGTCCCGATCGACGGGGAAGTACAGCAGCCGCCACCGACCGCCAGCCGACTCCACCAGCTCCTTCATCTCGTCGCGGTCCTTGCGCAGCCACAGCCCGTGGTCCCACACCACGTCCCGGCCCTCGGAGACCAGCTCGACCAGCCGGGAGTGCAGCTCGGCGACGACCGGGGCCTCCTTCTCGAAGTAGGTGTTCTCCGGGTAGTCGACGCCGTACCGACCGTGCCGCTCGTGGACGACCTCGTCCACCGACAACCGCACCACATCCTGCGGCCCCAGCTTCCGCTGGGCGTAGGTCGTCTTCCCCGAACCGGTGAGCCCCACCAGCAGGAACACCACCGGACCACTCTCGGTCACCGACAACTCCCCTCACCGCCACCAGCGTTCACCGGCAAGTCTGCCACCAAGGCCAGCACCGGGAACGGCGTTCCGCACCCTCCGCCACCTGAAGGAGTACACGCGTGCCCGCCTCCGCCCTCGCCCGTCTGCTGCGGGCCTACGTCCGCCACGCGCCCGGAACTGTCGGCAAAGCCCAGCTCGTCGACCGATTCCTCGACGACCACCTGCGAACCCGTCCCCTCCACACCGCTGCCCGGTTGCGCTCGGGTGACCTGGTCACCGTCACCACCAGCGACGTCATCCAGCGCTACCAGTACCTCTTCGGCGAGTGGGAGCCGAACCTGAGCGCCTTCCTGCGCGACCGCCTGCGGCCCGGGGACACCTTCGTCGACGTCGGGGCCCACCGAGGCGTGTTCAGCCTCCTGGCCTCCCACGCAGTCGAACCGACCGGCCGAGTCGTCGCCATCGAGCCCACCCCGCAGTTCCATGACGACCTCACCAGCGCGGCCACCGCCAACCACCGCGCCAACATCCGCACCGTCCGCGCCGCCGCCTCCGACCTCACCGGCACCCTGACCCTGTACTTGGAGGACCCGGCCAACCTCGGTCACACCACCGCCATCCGGCCCCGCCACGTCCACACCACCTTCCACGTGCCGGCCGCACCGCTCACCGAACTCCTGGGCCCGGCCGAACTCGACACCGCCCGAGTCATCAAGATCGACGTGGAGGGCGCCGAGGCGGCGGCGGTCAGGGGACTGCTGCCCGCGCTGTCGCACCTGCGCGAGGATGTGGAGCTGGTCGTGGAAGTCACTCCCAAGCTCCTGGCCAAGCAGGGCGAGAGCGCCGCCGGCATCATCGACGCCCTGCGCGAGCACGGCTTCCACCCGTACACACTCACCAACGACTACGACCCGGCCACCTACCCCCAGGCCATGCGCCGACCGCAGCCGCCCGTCCGCTGCACGAAGACCCCGGAGCAGATGACTGACCTGGTCTTCTCCCGCACCAACGCCGACCGCCTCACGCTCGGGCGCTGAGCATCCAGGCCGCCCGAGCTGTGGAGCCAGTCCCAGCCACCCGGCCGGACCACCGAGATCCTCCGGCACTTCAACAAGGAGTGGGCACCGTGACCACCACCAGCGTGATGAACAGCCGAAATGCGGTCAGCGTGATCGTTCACGACAAGGACACCGACGCGGTCGCCGCCGTGCTCTACACCGCCCGCAACTGGTCGCCGCAGCCGGCCTGGACCATCCCCGGTGGCAAGGTCGAGCCCGGTGAAGCCCTGGACGAGGCCGCTGCCCGCGAGCTCAAGGAGGAGACCGGCCTGCTCGTCGACCCGGCCGATCTCGTACTCGTCCACGTCATCCACGTCGAGCAGGGCTTTGACCAGGCCGGGCAGTTCGTCCTCTTCGTCTTCGCCGCCGACCGGTGGACCGGCGAACTGACCAACACCGAGCCGGACAAACACCTGGCTGCCCAGTGGGTCGCTGGGGACCGCCTCCCTGAGCCTGCGTTCCCGACAGCTACGCAGGCCCTTGCTACATACCGGGCTGGAGGTCCCTCCTTCTCCCGCTACGGATGGTCGGCCACCACGGCGTGATAGGCGGGCGGGGCGCAAGGGCGGTTGCCAGTACCGGCACCTCTGCCTGACCGACGCTCTACGGGCGGCCACCCAGCGGGTGCCCGCCCGTAGAGCTGTTGGTCTAGTCCCAGGTGGTGCCGGTGAGCAGGCCGTCGAAGGCGAGTGCCCGCATGGCGGTGTTGTAGTCGTCCCACTCGTCCCACTCGTCTTCGGGGGCAGTGAAGTGCAGGTCGAAGTACGCGCGGGTGAGATCGGGCTCGTGCCACTCGGCCGCGCAGCGGCAGCGGACGAAGACCTGCTGGCGGACGTTGAGGAGAAGCCAATCGCGGCGGGCGCGGCAGTTGGGGCAGGTGATGGGGATACCGCGGGCGTCGAGTTCGCCGGCGTGAGGGACGGCGCGGATGACGGCTCTGTGGTGGCCGTCGTGGTCGGTGCTGGGGTTGGTCAAGTGGTGCCCTTCGGTGTCGGGTGACGGTTGGCAAGCACACAAGACGCACGGCGGCCGGGATGGTTCCCGGCCGCCGAAGAAGACATCGAACCGACATCTGTGCGCACGGGCGTTCCTGCGGCTGGGTGGGCGGGGCACGAGGCATCGGGTGTTTCCGGTCGTGGTCAGCGACGGCGGCTGGAGTCGTTGGCGGCCCTGGTGCCGGTCGGCACGGCGGGTGTTGTGGGCGCGGGCGTCGGGGTGGTGCGGCTGCCGGTGCGGGCGCGTGCGGCCTGGGTGCGCTGGTTGATGCGGTCGCTGGTGGCGCTGCGTAGGCGCCAGAGGAGGACTTCGGCGGGGCGGTCGGCGGTGGTGAGCTCCCGTTGCTGGGCGGCCTCGGCGAGGGCTCGGCGGGGTGGTTGGCCGGAGGATTCGGCCTGGGCGAGCGCGGTGGCCAGGGCGGGCCAGGACGGGTCGGCGAGGATGCGCTGGGCGTGGTCGGGGACGGCGGCGTGGACCTGGGCGGCGAGGCGGTCGGTGGTCTTGGGGGTGGGGGTGCGGCAGGTGAGGTCGGCGATGACCGGCTCGGCCGTCTGCCGGTAGGCGGTTCGCACGTGGACGAGGGACTGCTGGGCGGCGTGGGCTTGCTGCTGGTGGCCTCGGGTCTGGTGCCAGCGGGCAATGGCGATCAGGACGAAGACGGCGGTGGACAGCAGGGCGGCGGCGGTGGCGCCGTCCTCGCCGGAGCCGGCGGTGTGCAGGAGTTGCTTGGCGGCGGTGCGCAGGGCTGCGGCCTGCTGGTGTTCGGCACGGACCTTGGATCGGGTGTCCGAGTGCACCTCGTCCCCGGCCTCGGCGCGCACCGCCTGGAGAAGCTGGAACCCGAGCACCTGGAGCGCTTCTACAAGAAGATGCAGGCCGCCGGCAGCGCCGCCGGTACCGCCCACCAGGCCCACCGCACCATCCGTGTCGCCCTCGGCGAGGCCCTGCGGCGTGACCACCTCACCCGCAACGTGGCCACGATCGCCAAGGCCCCGAAGCTCGAAGAGGAGGAGGTCGAGCCGTTCGAGATCGAGGAGGTCCAGGCGCTCATGGACACGGCGCGCAAGCGCCGCAACTCCGCCCGCTGGATCTTCGCGCTCGCCCTCGGCCTGCGTCAGGGCGAGGTGCTCGGGCTCCAGTGGAAGGACGTCGACTTCACCCGAGGCGTCGCCTGGGTCAAGCGCGGCCGGCTGCGGCCCAAGTACCGGCACGGCTGCGGCGACCGCTGCGGGCGCAAGCCCGGTTTCTGCCCGCAGAAGGAGCCGATCCGGCGCGAGACCAAGGACACCAAGTCCCGAGCCGGGCGACGCGCGGTGCCGCTGCCCGAGCAACTCGTCGTGATCCTCCGGCAGCACAAGGAGGAGCAGGACCGCGAGTGGGCCCTCGCACGCGACCTCTGGACGGACAAGGGCTACGTCTTCACCTCGGAGACCGGCGAGCCGCTCAACCCCAGCACCGACTACCACCACTGGAAGCGGCTCCTGCGCGAGGCCGGCATCCGCGACGGGCGCCTCCATGACGCCCGCCACACCGCCTCGACCGTCCTCCTCCTGCTCGGCGTGCCGGAGCGGATCGTCATGGCGATCATGGGCTGGTCCTCGACCTCGATGGCCCAGCGCTACCAGCACGTCACCGAGCCGATGCTGAACGACGTCGGCAGGAAGATCGGCGAGGCTCTGTGGGGCGACGTCGGATCTGGCCCGGAGGAGCCCGGCGAAGACGCCGCCTGAGGCCCAGAACCCCAACTGAGACCAAAACTGAGACCACGATACGAAGAAGGCCCCGACCGGGAACCCGGTCGGGGCCTTCAACTGCCTTGCTAGGCAAAGGCGGAGGATACGAGATTCGAACTCGTGAGGGGTTGCCCCCAACACGCTTTCCAAGCGTGCGCCCTAGGCCTCTAGGCGAATCCTCCGTGGGAGAGCTTAGTACATGTTTCGGGGTGGTCGCGACCACCTGTCCCGCAGGCGGAGGGATGGGGTGGCCTGTGGATCGTCGGGGCCGGGATCCGGTACTGTGGGGGTCAGCCCCTCGTGTGGCGTCATCTCTCTGAACCCCCCCAGGGCCGGAAGGCAGCAAGGGTAGGAGGGCTCTGGCGGGTGCACGGGGGGTCTTTGCGTTCCCGGGGCCGGGGTGAGGGGTGAGCGGCGACGCGTTTGTCGGTCCGTCCCGATATCGTCGGGGGTGTGTCCCTAGCCCTGTACCGCCGCTACCGCCCCGAGACCTTCGCGGAGGTCATCGGGCAGGAGCACGTGACCGCTCCGCTCCAGCAGGCCCTGCGCAACAACAGGGTCAACCACGCGTACCTGTTCAGTGGGCCGCGTGGCTGTGGAAAGACGACGAGCGCGCGCATCCTGGCCCGTTGCCTCAACTGTGAACAGGGGCCGACGCCGACGCCCTGCGGGGAGTGCCAGTCCTGCCGGGACCTCGCGACCGGCGGGCCCGGGTCGATCGACGTGATCGAGATCGACGCCGCCTCGCACGGTGGTGTGGACGACGCGCGCGAGCTGCGCGAGCGGGCGTTCTTCGCGCCGGTGCACAGCCGGTACAAGATCTTCATCCTGGACGAGGCGCACATGGTGACCTCGGCCGGCTTCAACGCGCTGCTCAAGGTCGTCGAGGAGCCGCCGGAGCACCTCAAGTTCATCTTCGCGACCACCGAGCCGGAGAAGGTGATCGGGACGATCCGGTCCCGGACGCACCACTACCCGTTCCGGCTGGTCCCGCCCGGCACGCTGCGCGACTACCTGGCGGAGGTGTGCGGCCGGGAGGGGATCCAGGTCGAGGACACCGTGTTCCCCCTGGTGGTGCGGGCGGGCGCCGGGTCGGTGCGTGACTCGATGTCGGTGATGGACCAGCTGCTGGCCGGGGCCGCCGAGGGCGGCGTCACGTACCAGATGGCCACGTCGCTGCTCGGCTACACCGACTCCGCGCTGCTGGACGAGGTGGTGGACGCCTTCGCCGCGCACGACGGGGCGACGGTGTTCCAGGTGATCGACCGGGTGGTCGAGGGCGGGCACGACCCGCGCCGCTTCGTCACCGACCTGCTGGAGCGGCTGCGCGACCTGGTGATCCTCGCCACCGTGCCGGACGCCGGGGAGAAGGGGCTGATCGACGCCCCGGCCGACCGGATCGCGGTGATGCAGGCCCAGGCGGACGCGTTCGGCGCGGCCGAGCTGAGCCGGGCCGCCGACATCGTCAACACCGGGCTGACCGAGATGCGCGGCAACGCGGCGCCCCGGCTGCAGCTGGAGCTGATCTGCGCCCGGGTGATGCTGCCGGGCGCCTACAGCGACGAGCTGTCGCTGCAGGCACGGCTGGACAAGCTGGAGCGACGGGCGGCGGCGGGCGGGTTCGCCGCGCCGATGGCGGCCCCGGTGGGCATGCCGATGACGGCCCCGGCGTCGGTTGGCCCGATGGCGGTTGCGCCGGCGGCGGCCGTCCCGGTGGGCGAGGTGCCGGTGGCGCCCGTCCCGGCCGCGCCCCCGGTGCAGGCCGCTCCCGTCCCGGCCGCGCCGCCCGTGCAGGCCGCGCCGCCCGCCGCCCCCGCCGGGTCGGCGCCGGGTGCCTGGCCGATCCCGCGCAGCTTCCCGCCCGCCGGTGGCGCCCCCGCCGCGGCTCCGGCGACGCCCCCGGCGGCGCAGCCGCAGGCGCAGGCGGCCCCGGCCCAGGCGGCTCCCGCTCCCGTGCCCGCTCCGGCCCCCGCCCCGGCGGCGGCTTCCGGCGGGCAGCCGTCGGCGTCCGCGCAGCAGGGCGCCGCACAGGTGCGGCAGCTGTGGCCGCAGATCCTGGAGGCGGTGAAGAACCGCCGCCGCTTCACCTGGATCCTGCTCAGCCAGAACGGCCAGGTGGCCGGGTTCGACGGCAGCGTGCTCCAGGTGTCCTTCATCAACGCCGGTGCCCGGGACAGCTTCGTCGGCAGCAACAGCGACGACGTGCTGCGCGCCGCGCTGGCCGAGGCGCTGGGTGTGGACTGGCGGATCGAGTGCATCGTCGACCCGTCCGGCGGTGCCGGCGGCCCGGGCGGCGGGGCGCCGAGCGGCGGCGCCCAGGGCGGCGGGGGCTGGGGAGCCCCGGCGCGCCCGGCGGCGGCCGTGCCGTCGATGCCCGCGCCCGCCCCGGCGCCGGTGCAGGCTCCGCCGGTCCAGGCCGCGCCGGCGCCCGTCCAGGCGCCGCCCGTGCAGCCCGCGCCGGTGCAGGCCCCGCCGGTCCAGGCCGCGCAGGCCCGTCCGGTGCGGTCGGTGGCCCCGGAGGACGACATCCCGGAGGCGGACGATCCGGACCTGAAGGAGGACGTGTTCTCCGGGCAGGAGCTGATCATCCGCGAGCTGGGCGCGACGGTGCTGGAGGAGATCCACCACCAGGGCTCCTGAGCCGGGCCCCGGGCCCCGCCCGCGTGCGACGGCACCGGCCCGGGCCCGAGCCCCGGCGCCGTCCCCGAGCCGACCCTGAGCCGCCCCGGAGCCGGGCCCCGGTCCGGGCCCCGGAGCGGTGGGCAGCACGTAGGCTCGGCGGTGACGAACGAAGCACCGCATGACAGCCGTGACAGCAAGGAGACAGCCGTGTTCCCCGGTGGTGGCCAGCCCAACATGCAGCAGCTGCTGAAGCAGGCGCAGAAGATGCAGCAGGATTTCGCCAAGGCCCAGCAGGAGCTGGCCGAGACGAAGGTGAACGGTTCGGCGGGCGGCGGCCTGGTCGAGGCGACGGTGACCGGCGCCGGTGAGCTGGTGGCGCTGACCATCGCCCCGGCGGCCGTGGACCCGGAGGACACCGAGACGCTGGCCGACCTGATCCTGGCGGCCGTCCGGGACGCCAACCAGACCGCGCAGAAGATGCAGGCCGAGCGCATGGGCCCGCTGACCCAGGGCCTGGGCGGCGGCATCCCCGGCCTGCCGTTCTAGCGTCGGCCGTTCTAACGTCGGCTCTACGTTCCAGAAGGTCTGAAGTTCAGACGACAGACCTATGTGATTTATGTGGGAGTCGGGCGTCGGGCGCTGTGTCCGACGCCCGATTCGTTGGATGATGGCACCGGAGCACCACCGGCCGTCCGGTACCACCGGTCGTCCGCTACCCGGCCGTCAGGCCACCACGGACCAGCAGGCCACCACCGGCCGTCACCGGCCACCACCGGGCATACGGCACCATCGACCATCCGAGGGAAGGCGCGACGTTGTACGAGGGCGTGGTTCAGGACCTGATCGACGAACTGGGCAGGCTGCCCGGCGTCGGGCCCAAGAGCGCCCAGCGGATCGCCTTCCACGTGTTGCAGGCCGACCCGACCGACGTGCGCCGGCTGGCCCACGCGCTGCTGGAGGTCAAGGACAAGGTCCGCTTCTGCGCGGTCTGCGGCAACGTCGCGGAGGCCGAGCAGTGCCGGGTCTGCCTGGACCCCCGCCGCGACCTCGCCGTCATCTGCGTGGTCGAGGAGTCCAAGGACGTCGTCGCCATCGAGCGCACCCGCGAGTTCCGCGGCCGCTACCACGTGCTGGGCGGCGCGATCAGCCCCATCGAGGGCGTCGGCCCGGACGACCTGCGCATCCGCGAACTGCTGTCGCGCCTCGCGGACGGCACGGTCACCGAGCTGATCCTGGCCACCGACCCCAACCTGGAGGGGGAGGCGACCGCCACCTACCTGGCCCGGCTCTGCAAGCCGATGGGCCTGAAGGTGACCCGTCTGGCGAGCGGCCTGCCCGTCGGCGGGGATCTGGAGTACGCGGACGAGGTCACCCTCGGTCGCGCCTTCGAAGGGAGACGACTGCTCGATGTCTGACCGGACGATCAACCAGCAGCCCCACACCCCCCACCAGCAGTCCCACGGGGAACCGGGGGCGCACGCCCCGCACATCCACGGTCACGGCTCGGAGCCGGACGACTTCGCCGTGCAGATCGCCGACTCGGTGGAGAGCTTCGTGCTCGCCGTCACCGAGGTCGCCAAGGGCGACGAGCCCGGCAGCGCGGTCTCGCTGCTGCTCCTGGAGGTCTCGCAGCTGCTGCTGGCCGGCGGCCGGCTGGGTGCGATCGAGGACGTCGTCCCGGAGGACCGCTTCGAGCCCGACGCCGGTCCCGAGCCGGACGGCGAGCAGCTGCGCGAGCGCCTCGCCGAGCTGCTCGCGCCGATCGACGTCTACCACGAGGTCTTCGACCCGTACGGCCCGCCGGAGAAGCCCAACGCCTTCCGGATCTCGGACGACCTGGCCGGCGTGGTCAGCGAGCTCCAGCACGGGCTGACCCACTACCGCGAGGGCCGGATCAGCGAGGCGCTGTGGTGGTGGCAGTTCTCGTACCTCTCCAACTGGGGCACGACCTGCACGGCGGTGCTGCGGGCCCTGCAGTCGCTCATCGCCCACGTCCGGCTGGACAGCCCGCTCGGCGCGGTGCCGGACGGCGCGGACACCGACGACGACGGGCTCACCGACGAGCAGCTCGAACAGCAGGCGGGCGACCTGATGGCGGCCGAGCTCGGCCTCGGGCGGTAGGCGGCCTGCTGTCGGCGCCCGGGCACGGCCATGGCCCACGGCCATGGCCACGGTGGCCGGCAGCCGGTGGGCGGTATTCCGCGACGGCCCTCTCGGATTGTGACGAATGCCTCAGCGCCCCGGCCGGAAAGGAAATCCGGCCGGATCGCCGTCCCCCGATCCGCCGATTCTTCGGAGCCGTACCGAATCGCCCGCAGACCTGACGGCGGAGCCCCCCGCACGGCCGCTCACGTGCTGAAACTACCGTCTCACCATATGGAAAGCGCCGGTCGGAGCACCCCTGCTCGGTAGACTGACGACGACCGCACCCCCCTCTCCCCAGGGGGGTACGGGGGCCCGGAGCCCCCGGAAAAGACTTCGAGTCGAGGAGCGCACGTGGGCCTTGTCGTGCAGAAGTACGGCGGCTCATCCGTTGCGGATGCCGAAGGCATCAAGCGCGTGGCCCGCCGGATCGTTGACACCAAGAAGGCCGGCCATGAGGTCGTCGTCGTGGTGTCCGCGATGGGCGACACGACGGACGAGCTCATCGAACTCGCGGAGCAGGTGTCACCGCTGCCTGCCGGCCGTGAGTTCGACATGCTGCTGACCGCTGGAGAGCGCATCTCCATGGCGCTGCTGGCCATGGCGATCAAATCCCTGGGGCACGAGGCACAGTCCTTCACGGGCAGCCAGGCCGGTGTCATCACCGACTCCGTCCACAACAAGGCGCGCATCATCGACGTGACGCCCGGCCGCATCCGCACCGCCCTGGACGAGGGCAACATCGCGATCGTGGCCGGTTTCCAGGGCGTCTCCCAGACCAGCAAGGACATCACCACGCTGGGCCGGGGCGGCTCGGACACCACCGCCGTGGCGCTCGCCGCCGCGCTCAGCGCCGAGGTCTGCGAGATCTACACCGACGTGGACGGCGTGTTCACCGCCGACCCGCGCGTGGTGAAGAAGGCCCGCAAGATCGACTGGATCGCCTACGAGGACATGCTGGAGCTGGCCTCGTCGGGTTCCAAGGTGCTGCTCGATCGGTGTGTCGAGTACGCCCGTCGCTACAACATCCCGATTCACGTACGCTCGTCCTTCTCGGGTCTTCCCGGGACGATCGTCAGCAACGACAACCCGAACAAGCCCGAAGGGGGCGAGATGGAGCAGGCCATCATCTCCGGAGTCGCCCACGACACCTCCGAGGCCAAGGTCACCGTCGTCGGCGTGCCCGACAAGCCGGGCGAGGCGGCGCGCATCTTCCGCGCCATCGCCGACGCCGAGGTCAACATCGACATGGTGGTGCAGAACGTCTCCGCCGCGTCGACCGGCCTGACCGACATCTCCTTCACCCTGCCCAAGACCGAGGGCCAGAAGGCCATCGACGCGCTGGGCCGGGTCAAGGCGGGCATCGGCTACGAGTCGCTGCGCTACGACGACGCGATCGGCAAGATCTCGCTGGTCGGCGCCGGCATGCGCTCCAACCCGGGCGTCACGGCGACCTTCTTCGAGGCGCTGTCCGCCGCGGGCGTCAACATCGAGCTGATCTCCACCTCGGAGATCCGCATCTCGGTGGTCACCCGCGCCGACGACGTGCCGGAGGCCGTCCGCGCCGTCCACAGCGCCTTCGGCCTGGACAGCGAGAGCGACGAGGCCGTCGTCTACGGCGGCACCGGGCGATGACCCGGACGCGGGGCCGGGTCACCGGGTCCTGCCGGGGCGCCGGGCGATGACCCGGCGTCCGAACCTCGCCGTCGTCGGCGCCACCGGCGCGGTCGGCGAGGTGCTGCTCGGGCTGCTCTCCCTCCGCCAGGACGTCTGGGGCGAGATCCGACTCGTCGCCTCCCCGCGCTCGGCCGGCCGCAAGGCGGTGGTGCGCGGGGAGGCCGTCGAGGTCGTCCCGCTGGCCGAGGAGGCCTTCGCGGGCATCGACGTGGCGGTGTTCGCCGTCCCCGACCCGGTCTCGGCGCAGTGGGCGCCGATCGCGGCGGCCAAGGGCGTCGTGGTGATCGACGGCTCGGCCGTCTTCCGTACCGCCGAGGACGTGCCGCTGGTCGTCCCGGAGGTCAACGCGGCCGCGCTGCGGATCCGCCCGCGCGGCATCGTCGCCAGTCCGGCCGCTACCGCCCTCGCGATGATCGCCGCGGTGGGGGCGCTGCACGCCGAGTACGGGCTGGCGCAGCTCGTGGTCGCCTCCTACCAGGCCGCCGACGGCGAGGGCCGCGACGGCGAGGCGACGCTGCGCGCGCAGACCGGGCTGGTGGCGGGTGCCGCCGTCGGCCGGCAGACCGGTGACCTGCGCGCGCTGATCGCCGATCAGGGGCCGTTCGCCGCCCCGCTGGTGCTCAACGCGGTGCCCTGGACCGGCGGGCTGCGCGAGGGCGGCTGGTCCGCCCAGGAGACGGGCATCCGCGACGAGTCCCGCAAGGTCCTCGGCCTGCCCGCCCTGAAGGTCTCGGCGACCTGCGTCCACATCCCGGTCGTCCGCACCCACGCGCTGGCCGTGCACGCGCGGTTCGAACGCGAGGTCACCCAGGAGCACGCGCAGGACATCCTGCGGGACGCGCCCGGCGTGGTGCTCTACGACGACCCGGCGGCCGGCGAGTTCCCCACGCCGAACGACGTGGTCGGGACGGACCCGGTCTGGGTCGGGAGGGTCCGGCGGGCGCTGGACGAGCCGGACGCGCTGGACCTCTTCCTGTGCGGGGACAACCTGCGCAAGGGGTCGGCGCTCAACCTGGTGCAGCTGGCCGAGCTGGTGGCGGCGGAACTGATGGCGGGCGAGCCGGTGGACGCGGAGCCGGACGCGGAGTTGGACGTGGCGGCGACGGCTGAGCCGACGGGGCCGACGGGGCCGGAGAAGCCGGAGTACTAGGTCCCGGGGCCCTCGCGCGTTCCGAAGTGCCCGCTTGTGTCCACAGCTGTGTCCATACCTGTGTTCGCTCCTCGACACAATCTGTCCGGAATCCCGGGGGAATCCCCTGGAGGCCTCTTCCGCCGATGCGGAAGAATGGGCCCCGAGCCGGGCAACCATGACAGGGGATCGAGTGTCCAACGTGCGTGGCGAACGTGATGGTGGGGGCAAGGGCGGGCATACCGGCGAGAGCCGCGGTGCCCTTCCCGTCGCGCGCCCCGTGGCCTGCGAGTAGGCCGGAAGAAGACCAGATGACGGCGGCCGCACGCGGTGCGGCGGACTCCGGCGCCGGTACCGACGCGGGTACCAGCGAGGACCTGCTCACCGAGACCTACCAGGCGCACTACCGCTCGTTGCTGCGGCTCGCGGCACTGCTCCTGGACGACCTCTCGACGTGCGAGGACGTCGTCCAGGAGGCGTTCATCCGGGTGCACGCCGCCCGGCGCAGGGTGCGCGAGCCCGAGAAGACCCTGGCCTACCTGCGGCAGACGGTCGTCAACCTGTCCCGCTCCACGCTGCGCCGCCGCATCCTCGGGCTGCGACTGCTGCCGAAGCCCATGCCTGACATGGCCAGTGCAGAAGAAGGTGCCTACGATGCCCTGGAGCGCGACCAGTTGAAGGCCGCGCTGCGTGGTCTGCAACGCCGTCAGCGGGAGGTTCTGGTGCTGCGTTACTTCGTGGACATGACGGAGGCGCAGGTCGCCGAGACCCTGGGCATCTCGCTCGGCTCGGTGAAGGCCTACGGCTCCCGCGGACTCGCCGCCCTCCGCGTCCAGATGGAGGCCGGACATGGCTGAGGCGGACGACGGCCGTCGGCGACCGGTCGACGGGGCGTCCGGGCCGAACGCGCCCGAGCCGACGGCGTCCGAGTCGACGGCGCCCGAGCTGCACGCGTCCGAGCCGACGGCGCCCGAGCCGCACGCGTCCGAGTCGACGGCGCCCGAGTCGAAGTCGCCGGGTACGCGCGCACCGAGTCCGAACGCACCGGGTCCGAACGCACCGGGTCCGCTCGCGTCCAGTCCGAACGCGGCCGGGAAGCCCGGTGCGAACGGCCCCGCGGGTGAGGTCCCGGAGCTCCTGGACCTCTCCGCCGACGAACGGGCGCTGCGCGAGCGGCTGCACGGCGCCGTCTCCGGTATCCAGCCCGCCGTGGGCGGGCTGCCGCGGATCCGGCGGGCCGTGCCCCGCCGCCGGGCCGCCCGGCGCGGCGCCTGGACCGGGGCGGCCGCACTCGCCTTCGCCGTCGCGATCGGCCTGCCCGTCCTGCACGAGGGGGAGCACCTCGGGCTCTCCGGCGGTCCCGGCTCGGCCGACGCCAAGAGCCCGGCCGCCGCGTCCCCCAGCGGTGCCGCCGGTACCGCCGGCGGCACCGCGGCGGCCACGCAGACGGGCGCGGGCGGCACCGGCGCCGCCACCTCGCCGACCGGTACGGCCGCGGCCCCGCACACCCCCGGCGGCGGGCTGACGCAAACCGACGGTGGCGTCGCGCCCTCCGGGACCTCCGGGGCCGGCGACGGCGGCATCGTCCCGCTCTGCACCCGGACGGACCTCGGCGAAGGCGTCGCGCAGGTCGGCACGGCCGACGGCGACGGGCGGATCTACGGCTCGTTCACCGTCCACAACGTCTCCGTGCGCAGCTGCCGGCTCGGCGGGCCGGGCTCGGTGGCGGTCACCGCCGTCAGCGGCGGCGACCGCGGACGCATCCGCACCGCCGACCACGCGCCGGGCGACCCGGCGGCCGGCCTCCCCGCGATGGACGGGGAGCCCCCGGTGCTCGCGCCGCGGGCCGGGTACCGGGTGCCGTTCGCCTGGGTCCCCGACCGGACCTGTACCGGCTCCGGCACCCTGACCACCCCGTCGAGTGGCGTCAACCAGGTGGCCCTGCGCTCGGACGTCCCGGCCATCGAGCCCGGCGCCCCGGCCTCCGTCCCCTCCAGTGAGCCCAGCGCCAACCCGCCGGCCTCCTCGTCCCCGTCGGCGGGCCCCAGCACGGCTCCCAGCCCGACCCCGACCCCGACCGGCGGCCCGACCGCCGCACCGTCCACCGTGACCATCGCCCACACCCCCGCCCCCGGCAGTCCGGCGGCCGCCACGGCGACCCTGCCCGTGGCGTGCAGCGGCACCGTCTACCGCGGCGGCGTCCAGAACCTGGGCGGTTCGGTGCCGCAGCCGTCGGGTTCGCCGACGGCGGGGTGACCGCGGGCGGCGGCGCGGTGACGTCGGGCGGCGGTGACGACGGACAGCGGTGACGTCGGGCAGCGGTGACGACGGACAGCGGTGACGTCGGGCAGCGGTGACGACGGGCGGCCGCGGCGGGCCGGCGGCCGCCGTGGCCGGGGCCCGGGGGCCGGGCGGGTGTGAGGAGTGGTTACCGTGGGGGTGTGTACCGGTTCCTCCTGACTTCGCGCTGGCTCGGCGGCACCGTCGTGGCCGTGGCGGCCGTGGCGGTGTGCCTGTGGCTGGGCTCCTGGCAGCTCGGCCGGTTCGAGGACCGGGTGTCCACGCACCAGGAGACCCAGCAGGCGGTCACCGCTTCGAGTGACGCCCGGCCGATCGACGCGCTGCTCAACCAGGCGACTCCGCAGGTGAGCACGGAGACCGTCGGCAGGACGGTCACGGTGACCGGCACCTACGACAGCGAGCACCAACTGCTCGTCCCCAACCGGGTGGTGGACGGCAAGCAGGGCTACTACGTGCTCACCCCGCTGCGCACCGCCGACGGTCACGCCGTCGCCGTGGTGCGCGGCTGGGCGGGCGGGGACCCGGCCGCCGCCGGGTCGCCGCCGGGCGGAGAGGTGACGGTGACCGGTCGCCTGCAGGCCAACGAGGCCGTGGGCAGCAACGGCGCGGTGGCGGGCGGTCTGCCGACCGGGCAGCTCGGCATGATCAACCGGGCGTCGCTGCTGAACGTGCTGGAGTACGACGGCTGGTACGACGGCTGGGTGGCCGCCGACGACGCGCCCGCCGGGCTGGCCCCGGTACCGACCGTGCAGCCCCAGGGCGGCGACGGGCTCACCCTGCGCGCGTTCCAGAACCTGGGCTACACCCTGGAGTGGTTCGTCTTCGCCGGGTTCGTCGTCTTCATGTGGTTCCGCCTGGTGCGCCGCGAGGCGGAGGCGGAGCAGGACCGGGCCCTCGGGCTGGACCCGGTCCTGGACTGACCGGCGCGTCCTGGTCCGACCCCGCTCTCAGCGCTTGGTCGGCAGGGCCGGTGCCGCTGTCGGCTTGACCGCCGGCGGGGGCGCTGTCGGTGTCGGCGCCGCCGGTGTCGGCGTCGGGAGCGGCTGCTGGGTCGGGGAGGACGAGCCGGTGGGCAGCGGCGTCGGGTCGCTGTGGCAGTGGCCGTTGCCGTTGCCGCTGCCGTTGTGGTCGTCGGAGTCGTAGTGGTCGATGTGGTGGTGCACGGTGCGACCGGTCTTCGACCCCTTGGAGCCCTTCGAGCCGGAGGAGCCCGAGGAGCCCGAGGAGCCCGAGGAGCCCGAGGAGCCGCCGGACCCCTTCGAACCCTTGGCGAGCTCGACGGTGCCGTCCGGGTCGGTCGACTCGTACGCCGCCGCCAGGACGGCCGTGCCCGCGACCCCGCCCGCGACCCCGCCCGCGATCCCGCCCGCCCTCCCCGCGCCCGGTGCGCTCGCCCTGGTCGCCGTGGCGAGCGGCGTGGCACCGGCGGGCGGTACAGCACCGGTCGGTGGGACGGCGCGGGCGGGCGGTACGGCGCCGGTCGGCGGTGCGGTGGTGGTCGGCACGGCCGGCTTGGGCGCGACGACCGAGGAGCTCGGCACCGGCGGGCCGGCCGGTGGCGGGCAGGAGGCGACCTCCGGCCGCGACCCCGAGCAGCCGCTGAGCACCAGGGCCCCGGCCACCGCCACCCCCGCGAGCAGCAGCAGACGTCTCACGCCGCCCCTCCGTCTGCGTCGCTCCCGGCCGCGCCCAGGTGCCGCCGGACGAACTCGATCTCCAGTCGCAGCTGCTTGATCCGCTCCTCCACCACCAGCGAGCCGTGCCCGGCGTCGTAGCGGTACACCTCGTGCGGCTTGCCGAGCTGCTCCAGCCGCTCGACGTAGTTGTCGATCTGCCGGATCGGGCAGCGCGGGTCGTTGACCCCGGCGCTGATGTACACCGGCACCCGCACCTGCTCGACGTAGGTCAGCGGTGAGGAGGCGGTGAAGCGCTCCGGCACCTCCTGCGGGGTGCCGCCGAAGAGCGTGCGGTCCAGCGACTTGAGCGCCTCCATCTCGTCGGCGTACGCGGTGTGGTAGTCCGCGACCGGCACGGCGGCGACGCCGAGGGCCCAGCTGTCGGGCTGGACGCCGAGGCCGAGCAGGGTCAGGTAGCCGCCCCAGCTGCCGCCGGTGAGCACCAGCCGGGCCGGGTCGGCGAGGCCGCTGTCGACGGCCCAGGCGCGGACCGCCGCGATGTCCTCCAGCTCGATCAGGCCGACCCGCTCGTGCAGCGCGTCCGTCCAGGCCTGGCCGTAGCCGGTCGAACCGCGGTAGTTGACCCGGACCACCGCGAAGCCGTGGTCCAGCCAGGCGGCCGGACCGGCGGCGAAGGAGTCGCTGTCGTGGTGGGTCGGGCCGCCGTGGATCTCGAACACGGTCGGGTACGGGCCCGGGGCGGCCGTCGACGGCCGCTGCACCAGGGCGTGCACCCGCCCGCCGGGCCCGTCCACCCAGACGTCCTCGACCGGCACCGAACCGGGCGGCACCGCGCCGGGCGCCCGCAGCACGACCGTACCGGCGGTGGAACGGACGGTGGAGGGCTCGGCGGCGGAGGACCACAGGTACTCGACGGTGCCGTCCGGACGGGCGGTGGCGCCGCCGACGGTGCCGCGCGGGGTGTCCAGGCGGGTCAGCCGGCCGTCGGCGAGCCCGTACGAGAACAGCTCGCTGCGGGCCTCGTACTCGTGCTCCACCAGCAGCTCACCGGCGCCGGGGCGCCACTGCGCGGAGACGTCGCCGGGCAGTTCGCGGCCCTGCTCGTCGCGCAGCGGGAGAGCGGTCTCGGCGCCCGTGGCGACGTCCCAGATCATCGGCTCCCAGCGGCCGGTGCGCTGGTGGGCGACCAGCAGCCGGGTGTCGCCCTCGACCGGCGCGAAGCCCAGGCAGGCGACGCCGCGCGGCTCGTCCCGGCCGGTGACCTCGTCCAGCTCGGCGACGGTCTCGACACCGCCGTCCCCGGTGACGCGGACGACCCGGATCGCGGAGTGCATCGCGTCGCCGTGCTCGGTGTGGTCGATGGCGAGCAGGGTGCTGTCGTGGCTGAGGTCGCCGATGCCGCCGTACTCCTCGTGCCGGTAGATCTCGACCGGCTCGGCGCTGCCGGGGCGGCGCAGGTGCAGGGTGGTGCCGTCCTCGTCGGTGGAGCGGCCGACGACCACGGTGCCGTCGCGGCCGAGGGCCAGGCCGGCCGAGTAGGAAGCGGCGAGGCCGGGCACGGCCTCCTCGTCGGGGCCGCCCGCGAACGGCTGGCGGCGCCAGACGCCGAACTCGTCACCGTCGTGGTCGTCGAACCACCAGACCCAGTCGCCGTCGGGGGACAGCTCGGCGTCGGTGGTGCCGTTCGGACGGTCGGTCACCCGGCGGTGGGCGCCGGTGGCGCGGTCCCAGGCGTAGACCTCGTAGGTGCCGGTCGCGTTGGACACGTACAACGCCCGGTCGGGGGCGTCCTCGGCCCAGTCGGGCAGGGACACCCGGGCCGCCCTGAACCGCTGCTCCCACGCCGGTACGGCGCTCTTCTCCTCGCTCATCCGACCATCCAACCCGATCGGGGGGAGGGAAGGGAACGGGCGGGTGGGCTTCGGCCACCCGCCCCGCGTGCCGGGATCCCGCCACGGCCGCTCCGGGGCGTGCGGGGACCGGCCCCCGGGCGGCGTTCCCAGCCGCAGGAACCGGACCAGGCCCACGGGCGCCGGCGCCAGCGACGCCAGGGCGAGGACGCTGCGGCCTACGGCGGCGGTCGGGCCGCCGGCGCCGCAGTGGACCAGGCCGATCAGCGCGATCCCGAGCGTCGGCCACCGGACACTGCCGTCCGCGGCGCCGTACGCGGTGAGGGCCAGTCCGGCGCCGAGGGGCGGTCCGGCGCCGAGGGGCGGTCCGGCGCCGAGGGGCGGGCGCGGTGGGGGCCGCCCGCCCCTCGGGCAGCGCGGCGGTCTGTGGCCCAGGCGCCCGGCCCCGGTTGCGGCTCAGGCGCCCGGCACGCGGTCGAGGAAGCCGTACACCGCGCCGATCCGGCCGTCCGGGGTGGCCGCCAGCACGTCGAAGCCGATCACCACCGGCTCCGCGCCGGCCGGGCCCAGGTTCCAGGTGAAGCGGGCGATGTCGTGGTGGGCGTCGACCGGCCCGAGGGTGAACTCCAGCCCCGGGAACTGGGCCTGGGCGGCGCCGATCAGCGCGTCGACGGCGTCCCGGCCGGTGACGGCGGCCAGCGGGTCGGTGTAGCGGCCGTCCTCGGCCCACACCTCGTCGACCAGCTTGCGGCGGGCCGCCGGGTCGGTCTCGTTCCACACCGCGAGGTAGCGCTCGGCGAGCTGCTGGAGGGCGGCGGTGGTGATCTCGGTCATCGTCATCTCCCGTGTTCCGGTGGGTGGTTGGCCGGGCCGTTCCCGGTGCTCACCACGGTACGGACGGGCGGCGGTCGGCGAATCCGTCACGTATGGGCATGGGGGTACGTAGCCTCCGCCGGGGTGGGCGGGGGCGCGCGGCGGTGTGCCGGTACCGGTGTCGGTAGTGGCGTCGGTAGTGGCGTCGCTGCCGGTGCCGACGGCGGTGCGGGCCCGGGTGGGTAGGGTCGGGGCATGCTGTACGGGAGGGAAAGCGAACAGGCCGCCGTGGACGGCCTGTTGGACGCGGCGCGGGCCGGCCGCAGCGGGGTGCTGCTGTTCCGGGGCGAGGCCGGCATCGGCAAGACCGCGCTGCTGGACGACGCGGTGGCGCGGGCGGGGGAGTCGTTCCGGGTGATCCGGGCGGCCGGCGTCGAGTACGAGGCCGAGCTGCCGTACGCCGGGCTGAGCCTGCTGCTCGCACCCGGCCTGGACCGGCTGGACGCCCTGCCCGGGCCGCAACGGCGGGCGCTGGAAGCGGCGTTCGGGCTCTCCGACGAGGGCCGGCCGGGCGGCCGCGGGGTGGACGGCGTTCCGGTCGCCGATGGCCCGGCAGCCGATGGCCCGGCAGCCGATGGCTCGGTCGCCGGTGGCCCGGCCGCCGCTGAAGGGCGCGCCGACCGGCTGCTCGTCGGGCTCGCCACGCTCGGTCTGCTCGCCGAACTCGCCGCCGACCAGCCCTTGCTGTGCGTCATGGACGACGTGCAGTGGCTGGACCGGGCCTCACTGGACGCGCTGCTGCTGGCCGCCCGACGCCTCCAGGCCGAGGGGGTGGCCCTGCTGCTCGCCGCCCGCACCAGTGGTGGCCCCGGGGCCACCACCGGCGCGGCGGAGCGTCCGCTGGGACTGCCCGAACGACAGGTGACCGGACTGTCCGAGGCCGACGCCACCCGGCTGCTGGCCCGGCGGGCCGGTTCCGGCCTGCCCGCCGCCGCGCGCGACCGGCTGCTCGCCGAGGCGGCCGGCAACCCGCTCGCACTCACCGAACTCCCGGTCGCCGCGGGGCCGCACACGTCGGCGCCGGGCGGCCTGCCGCTCACCAGTCGGCTGCTGATCGCCTTCCACGGCCAGGTCACCGGCCTGCCCGGGGCCACCCAGACGCTGCTGCTGGTCGCCGCCACCGAGGAGAGCGGGGCGCTGGACGTCGTCCTGCCCGCAGCGGCCGCCCTCGGCGTCACCGCCGAACACCTCGCGCCCGCCGAGGAGTCCGGCCTGGCGACGGTCACCGCCGACCGCCGGATCGCCTTCCGGCACCCCCTGCTGCGCTCCGCGATCCTCCAACGCGCTCCGCACCACCAGAAGACGACGGTCCATCAGGCCGTGGCGCGGGCCCTGCCGGACGGCGACCGCCGCACCTGGCACCTCGCGCTGGCCGCCACCGGCCCCGACGCGGGCCTCGCCGACGCGCTGGAGCGCGCCGCCGTCCGCGCCGAGCGCCGCGGCGGCCACGGCGGGGCCGCCGCGTACGAGCGCGCCGCCCGGCTCACCCCGGACCGCGACAGCGCCACCCGCCGGCTCGTCCTGGCCGCCGAAGCCGCCACCGAGGAAGGCGAGTTGGCTCGCGCGGAGGCGCTCGCCGACGAGGCCTCCGGCCGGACCGACAACGTCCTGGCGCACGCCCTGCTCGACCAGGTCCGGGCCACCGCGCACTTCTGGCGCGGCGCGCACCCGACCGCCCACCGGCTGCTGCTCGACGCCGCCGGCACCGACATCGACCCGATGTACGCCGCCCGGATGCTGCTCCAGGCCTTCCACGCCGCCTGGTACGCGGGGGAGGAGCCGGTGGTCGCCGTCCTGGACCGCCTGGCGGTCCTGCCGCTCGCCGCCGACGACCCCCTCGCCCCGCTCGCCCGCCACCTGCCCGCGGCCGTCCTGCCCGCGCTCGGCCGGCCCGCCACGCCGCTTCGGCCCGTCCGGGAGGCCGTGGAGGCCGCCCGCCGGGCGGGGGCCGACAGCCCGGTCGACCTGGTCCAGCTGTGCGGCGCCACCCTGGTCCTCGGGCGCGACGAGGAGACCGCCGAACTCGCCGCCGAACTGATCGCCGAAGCCCGCGCCAAGGGCACCGTCGGAGTGATGCCCACCCTGCAGTTCTTCCTGGCCGAGGCCGAACTTTTCCACGGCCGGCACCGCGACGCCGAACTCACCGCCACCGAAGGCCTCGGCCTCGCCCGGGACACCGGCCAGCACCAGTGGGTCAGCCAACTCACCGCGCTGCTCGCCTGCCTGGCCGCGCTGGACGGCCGCGATGACAGCTGCGCCGAACTCGCCGCGACCGCCCTCGCCACCACCGGCCCGCAGACCGCCGCCCCCGCGGCCGGCCTGGCCTGGGTCCAGTGGGCGCTCGCCCTGCTCGACCTCGGCCAGGGCCGCGCCGGCGACGCCGCCGACCGGCTGCACACCCTCACCACCGGCCCGCACCGGCACCACATCAGCGCCACCCGGGCCGTCCCCGACCTGGTCGAGGCCGCCGTCCGCCTCGGCACCCCCGAACGTGTCGCCGAACCCTACGAGCGCTTCGCCCGCTGGACGGCCGCCGCCGACCGCCCCTGGGCCGAGGCCCTCCGCCTGCGCTGCCAGGCCCTGCTCGGCCCCGACGAACTCGCCGAGACCGCCTACCGCGCCGCCCTCTCCCGGCACGCGACGGCCCACCGCCCCTTCGAACAGGCCCGCACCGCCCTCCTCTACGGCGAATGGCTGCGCCGCACCCGCCGCCGCACCGACGCCCGCCCCCACCTGCGCGCCGCCCTGGAGACCTTCGACCGCCTCGGCGCCCACCCCTGGGCCGCCCGCGCCCGCACCGAACTCTCCGCCACCGGCACCCCCGCCCCGGCCACCCCCACCGGCACCCCGCAGTCCCCCCTCACCCCCCAGGAACTCCAGATCGCCCGCCTCGCCGCCCAGGGCCTCACCAACCGCGACATCGCCGCCCAGCTCTTCCTCAGCCCCCGCACCGTCGCCCACCACCTCTACAAGGCCTACCCCAAGCTCAACATCACCTCCCGCACCGAACTGACCACCGTCCTCTGACCCGTGAATCACGTTGACGTGTTGCCGAACACCATCGAGCCCCGGGCTTTATCCCTTGATCTCAGGTGCTTCGCAGGCCGGGTCGCCCTCAGCCCAGATTCCGTACCGGACACCGTCGATGACGGTCGATCGACGGGTGCTGAGTTCGTCCAGCTCCGTCAACTTCACCGACACGAAGGAGCCCTTTTCAGGGACGGGCAGGCCCAATTCTTCCGCGATCTGCGGGTAGGGCTTCAGATGGCCGATCACGATGATGCCTTCCGGCCTGAGGTGCTTGCGCGAGTCCCGTGCGCGCTTGAGACCGTCGTGCTGGGTGGCGACGGTGACCACGGTGGTGCGGTCGACGATTCGGCCCCGTACCCGACGGAAGAGTTCGTTGACGCGCAGCTGGCCGCCATTGCCGGATCCGCGGTAACCGTCCGAGGCGCGGAAGATGGACCGGACTGTTTTGGGGTCGGCCTCCCGGAGACGGAGCAGGAGGTTGTCCGGTAGTTCGCCATCCTGGACGATCCAACGGATCCGGGCCTTGCCTGCGGCCGAAACACTTCTCTTCTGATCGCCGTTCGGCCCGGTGGTGAGGACGTCGGGCTTTATCCGGAGTATCCCGACCTGGAAGGACCCCGTTCGGTCGTCGGCACGCATCAGGAGGCAAATGTGGTTCATGGCCTCTTTCGGGATCATCCAGGTCCCGCCCACGGTGAACTTCGCGTCGACGTGCTCATCGGCGATGACGTAGTCCATGGGGTTCCCGTAGCCGAGGTCGAACTCGGCTCGGGTGACGATCTCGACCTTGGTGCCGAGATACGTCTTCTCGGTGCTCTCGACCCGGCCCGGGCCTTCCTTGATGTAGAGGTCGTACCGGCCCGTGCGCTGTCCATCCAGGACCTCGTCGATGGCCCTGCGGAAGACCTGCCCGAATCGCCTTCTGTGGTCTCTCTGGTCGAGCAACCATTCCTCGACGGCGCTGAGGCCGGGGTCGTCGAGGCGATCTGAGTGGGGGGTGCCATCGGACGGGACGGGGAAGAGCGGCGCTTCGTAGGTCACGGATCGACCATATGGGGCGCGAACCGTGCTGTCAGGAGGCGGTTCTGTCGGATCGCCTGGCTAGAGCGTTCCCAGATAGGCGACGAGATCGTCGTAGTCGCGCAAGCGGCGCTGTTCCACCATGCGGTGGAAGGTGTCGCGCGTCTTCAGGTGATTTTTCGTCGCAGAGTAGTATTCGTCCACCGCGGCGGTGAGAGCCGGGAGATGGAGGTGGTAGACACAGTCGAGATCCCCCGTGCCCTGCCCGAGTCGTGCCAGGAAGTACGGACGGGGTTCCATCGTGACGGCTGCGAAGTGAGGCATGCGCCCTCGACGGAGGGTGGCCATCTTGGCACCATGGGTGCGTGGGTCCTGCAGCCGGTCGGTCCTGAGCGACCACTTGAGTGAGAACCCCGCCACGAGGTGAGGCCGGCCGATCGCCGCGTCGTCGAGCGGACGGTGGACGGATATGTCCAGCTTCGGCAGTGACTCGTCACCCAGGGCATCGAGCAGCGGACGACGCCTGGCTCGGGATTCGTCGAGGGCATTGAGCAGGGCCTTCACCAGGACGGACGTCTCCTCCCCGCCTTCCTCGGCCGTCGGCAGGTGGTTCTGCAGATCCTTCACGGCGTTGTCGAGCGGTAGCGAGTCTTCGTCGGCCAGCCGCTGCATGGCCCCCAGGTGCGCGTACTGTTCGAAGTCGTGGGCGTGCCGCTCCCGTTCGACCGTGAGGTGCGGAGCGACCTTCTCCAGCTTTCCGTTCAGATCGGCGACCATGGCCATGCTCCACGTGTGGTCGTTCTTCTCGGCGTCCTTCTCCTTGGGCACTCCGAGCTGTTCGAAGAAGAGCCGACCCAGCTCGACGGAATCGGCTTTGCTGCTGTCGCTGGTGTTCGGCTTGCCGTTCCGGTAGCCGCACAGGTCGGTGACAAAGGACGCGGGCATCGCTCCCCCTCGGATCGTCGACGTTCGTGCGCGACGCGGACGCTCGCCGTTGGCTGTTCTCTCCGGCCCCGCTCAGTTGCTCTGCTGGTCCCTGCCCGTCGGGTCGTCGACGTCCGGCTCGTCGGTGCCCCGCGAACCCCAGGAGTCGAGGTCCCGCAGCATGGCGTCGGACGGTGCGTCCCATCCGAAGGCGGCGCACAGGACGTGCATGGCGAGACGTGGAGGAACCGCGTTGCCGATCTGCTGACCGACATCGCGGCCGCGCCAAGGGTAGTCGGCCGGGAAGGTCTGCAGACGACCGGCTTCGGAATACGTGAAACGCTCGAGCTCCACGTCGCCGGGGCCGACCATGCGATTGCGGAAAATCTTGCCCGTGACCGTGGCCGACGGCTCGGTCGAGCGGCGTCGACCGCGGGCCTTGGGATCGCCGCCGGTGCCGTAGTTGGAGATCACTTCGAAGTCGGTTTCGCGGACGATCACTTCGTCCATGGTCCGCCACTCCAGAAGGTTCTCGTCTCCCTCGTCGCGCCCGACGCCCTTGCGGTAGACGCGGTGGGTGGGTGCCGGGAGCTTGACAGGTTCGTCGCCGTACCGGGCGATCAACACGGCCCGGCGGCGGGTCTGCGGGATGCCGAACGCCTCGGTGTGCAGGATGCCGCAGTCCGCCTGGTAGCCCTCGCCCTCGAATGCTTTCTTGTAGGCCGTCCACACCGGAAGCACGGCCGGTACCTGTTCGAGGACAATTGCCTTGTAGGGCTTTCGGTCGGGGGAGTCGATTGCGTCGAGAGCCCACATGAGGGGCTGCAGCACCAGACCTGTCCGCTCGTCGTCGAGCTTGGCCAGGTCCTTCTGGATCTCTTCGCGATCCTCCCGGGCGATGAGCCGCCCGACGAACTCCAACACCTGGTCGAGGGCCCGGCGCCCGGCGCCCGAGCCCGCGACGGTGAAGGTCTGGCAGGGAGGGCCTCCGGCCAGCACGTCGGCTTCGGGGCAGTTCGACGGTCCGAACATGCGGACATCGCCTTCCCACGTCTCCAGGCCGGCGGCTCGGCGTGTGGTGCACGCGGCGGAGTCCCATTCAATGCCCACCGTGGGGATGCCGAGCTTGTCTGCCGCCACGTCGAGCCCCCCGGGGCCGGCGAACAGATCCACGATCTTGGTGGGCTGCACTTGGTTCTCCTGATTGTCGTAACGGGGCGACGGTACGTGGCTCGATGAGCCTGGGTGCCCGCTTTGACGGCCGCTTGCTGGCGACCATGCAGCGTACCTCGATGCACTGACAACGGAGGTTGTGCACCGTTGCCCGGCGCCGGGGGGCGAATGCCTCTGCGCAGGTCACCACCGGTCGGCGTTTGGGTCCCCGCCGATGGCCGGTCCAAGGCGAATGCCGGGCCGAGGTCTCCCCGAAAGGACGTGACAACCACTCAGGGCCGGTCTCCCTTGCGGGAGACCGGCCCTGAGCTGGTCCTACTGGGTCGGGGTGGCGGGATTTGAACCCACGGCCTCTTCGTCCCGAACGAAGCGCGCTACCAAGCTGCGCCACACCCCGATCTTGCGGTTTGTCGCTCCGTCTCCTTCGCGACGAGTAGAACTCTACCGGACGCTCGCCGAGACACGAAATCCGGTTTCGGGCGGGCGTCCGGCGGGGGTCAGCGGGGGGCCGGGACGAGGGTGAGGAGGGTGGCCTCGGGCGGGCAGGCGAAGCGGACGGGGGTGTAGCGGTTGGTGCCGCAGCCGGCCGAGACGTGGAGGTGGGAGCGGTGGCCGCCGGCGGTGTGGGTGGAGAGGCCCTTGACCCGGCGGGTGTCGATGTCGCAGTTGGTGACCAGGGCGCCGTAGAAGGGGATGCAGAGCTGGCCGCCGTGGGTGTGGCCGGCCAGGATCAGCGGGTAGCGGTCGGCGGTGAAGGCGTCGAGGACGCGCAGGTAGGGCGCGTGGACGACGGCGAGGGAGAGGTCGGCGTCGGCGGAGGGGCCGCCGGCGACGTCGCTGTAGCGGTCGCGGCGGATGTGGGGGTCGTCGAGGCCGGTGAACTCCAGGTCGAGCCCGTTCACGGTGAGCCGGCCGCGGGTGTTGGTGAGGTCGAGCCAGCCGGCCCCGTCGAAGCCGTCGCGGAGCTTCTCCCACGGGTTGTGGACGGCTCCGGTGATGCCGCGGCGGGCGGTGCCGTCGGGGTTGTTCATGCCGTGGGCGCCGCTGCGCATGGCCTGGAGGTAGCGTGCCGGGTTCTTGCGGGCCGGGCCGTAGTAGTCGTTGGAGCCGAAGACGTAGACGCCGGGGAACTCCATGAGGGGCCCGAGCGCGTCGAGGGTGGCCGGGACGCCGAGCGGGTCGGAGAGGTTGTCGCCGGTGTTGACCACCAGGTCGGGGCGCAGGCCGGCCAGGCTCTTCAGCCAGCGCTGCTTCTTGCCCTGCCCGCTCACCATGTGGATGTCGGACACCTGGAGGACCCGGATCGGGCGGGCGCCGCGCGGGAGGACGGGGACCTCGATCCGGCGGAGGCGGAAGGCCCGGACCTCGTACCCGACGGAGTAGGCGAGGCAGGCGGTGCCGGCGGCGGCGATGCCGAGGGGAACGGAGTACAGCGGTCGCATCAGCCCATGCTCTCAGACGGTGGATCAGCGGGCGCACGCCCGGAGTCGGCGGGGAGGGCGGCGGCCGGGGGCGTCTCCTCGGTCTCTCGGCGGGCGCGCAGGGAGCGGACCTTGTGGCGGTTGCCGCAGCGTTCCATCGAGCACCAGCGCCGGCGGCCGGGGCGCGAGGTGTCGACGAAGATCAGTCGGCAGTCGTGGGCGCCGCATTCCCGGATCCGGTCCGCGTACGGGCCGGTGAGCAGGGCGATGGCGTCCCGGGCGAGGGTGGAGGCCAGCTGGGCTCCGTCGGCGGGTGGTGGGGCGGCCGCGGTGCCGTCCGGGGCAATCCGGGGGACCAGCGGCGGGTGCTCGGCGGCCCGGTTGAGGACGGCGTAGTGCTCGGGTTCGCCGGGGCGGCCGTGGGCGCGGGCGGCGGCCAGGTGCCACAGGGCGTCGCGGAGGGTGCGGGTGGCGGTGAGCTCGGCGGGGGAGATCCGTACGGCGTCGGCGGGCAGCCGCAGCCGGGACGGCGGGAGCCAGGCGGCGAGGTCGGCGGGCCGGTGCAGCACCTCGTACCGGGCGTACGGGCCGGGTCCGCCGGTGGTGAGCAGTTCCAGGCAGAGGGCGCCGGGGTCGAAGTGGAAGCGGCTGCCTCCGGGGGTGGTGAGGACCAGCCCGGGCGGGGTGTGCCGGCCGGCCGTGCCGTCGGGCGGTGCGGCGGCCGGGTCGGCCGGGTCGGCCGCGTCGGCCGCGTTCCGGGGGACCGGGTCGTCTCCGTCGGTCATGCGCCCCAGGATAGGTGTAACCGGGAAGACGGGTTACGGGGCCGGAGGGGGAACGGAGAGGGGCGGGCCGCTGCCGGGCGGAAGGGCTGACCCTTGGTCAGGAGGTTCCGCCCGGAGGTGCGGAGCACCCCGTCGCCCGGCATCCCCGTCGCCCGGAGCGGCACTCCGGGCGACGGGGGCGCGGGCCGGCCTCAGGCCGGAATGGCGTTGACGTACTCGCGCATCATCCGGGGGACCCGGTACGCGTACTGGTGGCCGCGATTCACCTGGACGACGGAGAAGTCGACCAGTTCGGCCAGGACGTCGAGGTTGCGGGAGGGCTCCCGGCCGGCCGGGCCGCCGCCGTCGACGGGTTCCTTCCGGATGTCGTCGATGGAGAACTCCTCGGGGAACCGGGAGAGCCGTCTGAGTGCCCGGCGCTGCCGTTCGTCGAGCAGTCCGTACGCCCAGGCGAGGCTGCGGTGCAGCGAGCGGTGGTGGGAGAGCCCGCCGACCTCCTCCTGGCCGAGGATCGGCAGCACCCGGCACTCGTCCACCAGGACGTGCAGGGGCACCGAGCGCATCCGCACGGCGGCGTTCTCGATCGCGAGCGCCAGGCCGCCGAGGCGCCGGCAGAGCTCGACCACCTGCGGCATCTGGTCGCCGAGGTCGAGCGTCGGGGCGACCGAGTGCACCCGGTGGCAGAACAGCTCGGCGGCCGGCGGGCAGCCGTAGGGGCCGTCCGGGTGGTCGACCGACAGCGGTGAGACCTCCCACAGGTCGGCGGGGACCCCGGCGGGCGCCCGCAGCGAGGTGATCATGATGTGGAGTGCCGGGTGCCGCGCCAGCAGTGTCCTGACCTGCCGGGCCACCGTGTCGATGACGTGCTCGGCGTTGTCGACGACCAGCAGCAGCTGCAACTCGGGGCCGGTCCGCGGGTCGCGGCCGAAGCCCCGGAGGAGGGCGTCGAGCGCGCGCTGGGCCTGGGCCGAGGCGGCCGCCGGGTCGACGGCCTCGGGGGTGACCGAGCCGAGCTCCAGGACCACGACGCCGTCCCGGAAGCGGTCCAGCAGGTGGGCGGCAGAGTCCAGCGCCAGCCGGGTCTTGCCGACCCCGGCCGGTCCGGTGAGCACCAGCGGACGGCCCGGTCGCAGGGCGGTCACGACGTGCAGCAGGTCGGCCCGTCGGCCGACGGTGATGTCCGTCTTGGGTCGCAGTCCCCGCCACCGCGCGTTGTCCGGGAGCTCGGCGACGCGGGCCGGGAATCCGGGTTCCGGCCGGGTGGGCGGCAGCCCGGCCGGGGCGCCCGCGTGAACGACCTGGGAGAGCAGGGTGTCGTCCCGGTTGGTCGCCGCGGCGAACAGCGCGCCCACCAGGAGTTCCACGGAACTGCGTCGCGGATTCTTGATGGCGCCGGTTTCCAGGTTGCGAATGGTGCGGACGCTGACAGTGGAGTGTTCGGCTAATTGCTCCTGGCTCCAGCCGACCATCTTCCGTTGGGTCACCAACATCGATCGAAGCTGATTGTTGTCCATTCCCCCGCGCTTCCTGCTGTTGTGAGCAGAATAAAAGTCAGAACTCGATGCGCCGCTTTTACGGCGCCCATCGCTCCGAAAAGCGATCACTGTCGCCGGGCGGTCGGGCAGCCGGGCGGAGCGCGGGCGTGCGCGCTCGTTCCGGCAGGGGGCGCAAGGGACCCGGGCCGCCAGGTGTCAGGGCCGCCAGGTGCCTGGGCGGCAGTGTGCCAGTGCCGTGGAATAATGAATCGGGGACGTGATGACGGGTTGTCGCAGTTGTTCGTGGCGGTCTTCGGCGATGATTCGACGGTGATTCGAGGTGAGGTGATCGCCGCCATCGGCTGCTCAAGCGACGCGCGAACGAGTGTACTACGCGGACTATTTTCGGCGAAGCGGTCACAGCGTTCGATTTGCCCCTCCGGGACCGGCAACTTCGCTCCGGATCCGGCAATTTTCGGCATTGCGGCCGATATTGTGCAAGCATTATCGGCCACCGTGGCCGAATCCCGTCGCTTGTTCCCGGAGTCGGGCATCGATTGTTCATGGAATCGACCGCCGCCCGTTCCCGGGTCGGATCGGCGCCGTCCGGCGGGCTGTCGGGCGCCCTCGGCCGGGGTTGTCGGGGATGCCGGCCGGGGTTCTCGGGGGATACTCGTTCAACTGCGGAAACCCCGGTGGGTGCCCAGGGAAACCCGGTTGAGCCCACCCACAGCCGAAGGATAAGAAGAGGAAATGACAACGCTCAAGGAGCAGCTGCACGAGAACCTCACGGCTGCCATCAAGGACCGGGACGAGCTGCGCGCGTCCACCATCCGGCTCACGCTGGCCGCCGTCACCAGCGAGGAGGTGGCGGGCAAGCAGAAGCGCGAGCTGTCCGACGCCGATGTGCTGAAGGTGATCGGCCGCGAGGCGAAGAAGCGCCGGGAGGCGGCCGAGGCCTTCGACACGGCGGGCCGGACGGAGCAGGCGGCCCGGGAGCGGGCCGAGGGCGAGGTGCTGGCGACCTACCTGCCCAAGCAGCTCTCCGACGAGGAACTGGCCGCGATCGTGGCGGCCGCCGTGGCCGAGAGCGGTGCGAGCGGCCCGCAGGGGATGGGCGCCGTCATGAAGCTGGTGAAGCCCAAGGTCGACGGTCTGGCCGAGGGCGGCCGGGTCGCCGCGGCCGTGAAGGCCGCCCTGGCCTGAGCCGGGTGCCCGGACGCCCCCGCGGACGCCGGTCCGCCGGTCCCGTCCCGTCGCCCAGGTGACGCCCCCAGGTGACGCCCCGCCCCGGTCGTGCGCCGCCCCGGCAGCACGCCGAAGGGGCGCCCTCCGCACTGGAGGGCGCCCCTTCGCCGTGTCGGCCGTTCGCGGCCCGGGACGGGTCAGCCGTTCCCGTTGCCGCCGCCGTGCCGGCCGCCGTTCCCGTTCCCGTTGCCGGGGAAGGGCGGGAAGGTGAACCCGCCGGGGAAGCCGCCGGGCAGTCCACCGGGGAGCCCGCCGGGCTGGCCGCCGGGCTGACCGGGGTTGCCGCCCTGCTGCGGCGGCGGGGGGTTGCCGCCGGGCTGCGGGGCGTTCGGGTCGGTGGCCGGTGCGGTGGCGCCCGCCGGGGGAGCGGCCGGCTGCGGGTCCGGGATGTTGGCGGTCTGGATCGGCTCCAGCGGCGTTCCCTTGAGAGCCTGGTTCATCGCCATCGCCCAGATCGGGCCGGGGCCGTCGGCGCCGAACACCTCGGGGTAGTACTTGCCGCCGATGGTGATGTTCTTCATCTTGACGCCGCCGGCCGGGCCGCCGAGCCAGACCGCGGCGGCCAGCGACGGGGTGTAGCCGCTGAACCAGGCGGCCTTCTTCTCGTCGGTGGTACCGGTCTTGCCGGCGATCTTGCGGCCGTCGTCCATGGTCAGGGCGGCCGCGGTGCCCTTCTCGGTCACGTTGAGCAGGACGGCGTTGAGCGAGTCCGCGGTCTGCTCGGAGAAGGCCTGGCTGCACTGGGACTGCGGGACCGGGATGTCCTTGCCGTCCACCGTGGTGATCTTGTTGATCGCGATCGGGGTGCAGTACTTGCCGCGGGCGGCGAAGGTCGCGTAGACGTTCGCCATGGTCAGCGGGGAGAGCTCCAGGGTGCCGAGGACCATCGAGGGCACCTCCTGGAAGGCGTCGCCCTTGGCGGACTGGGTGATGCCCAGCTTGTTCGCCATCTGCTTCATCGCGCAGAGGCCGACCTGCTGCTCCATCTGCACGAAGTAGGTGTTGACCGAGCGGGCCATGGCCTCCTTCAGCTGGTACGGCCCGACCTCGCTGTCCTGCTCGTTCTTCACCGTCTCCTTGGGCTTGACGGTGTTCTTCCAGGTGCCCGAGCAGGTGGACATCTGCGGGTACTCGATCTTGTTCTCGGACGGGAACGCCTGGGTGTTCGACATGCCCGACTCCAGCGCGGCCGCGGCCAGGATCGGCTTGAAGGTCGAACCGGTCTGGAAGCCGTTGCCGCCGCCCATCGCGGCGTCCACGTTGAGGTTGACGACGGTCTGGTTCTTGTTCGGGTCCAGGCCGTACGGGCGGGTCTGGGCCATCGCCAGGATCTTGCCGCTGCCCGGCTCCATCATGGTCGCGGCGGCCGACACCGTGTCGGTCACGTTGACCTTCTTGGTGACGGCGTTCTGCGCGGCGGCCTGCTTGTCCGGATCCAGCGTGGTGTAGATGTTCAGGCCGCCGGTGTTCCACACCTTCTTGCGCTCGTCGGCGTTCTTGCCGAAGGCCGGGTCCTGCTTGACCACGTGGCGGACGTAGTCGCAGAAGAAGCCCATGCCGGCCTGGGCGGTGATGCAGCCGTTCTGCGGGTCCTTGTACTTCAGGCCCAGCGGGGCGGCCTTCGCCTCCTTCGCCTGGTCGGCGGTGATGTGCTTGTTCTCCAGCATCTTGTCGATCACGACGTTGCGGCGCTTGACCGTGTTCTCGGGGTAGCGCACCGGGTCGTAGGACGACGGGTTCTGCACCATGCCGGCCAGGGTGGCGGCCTCGGCGACGGTCAGGTCCTTGTTGCTCTTGCTGAAGTAGCGCTGGGAGGCGGCCTCGACCCCGTAGGCCTGGTGACCGTAGAAGGTGATGTTGAGGTAGTTGGTGAGGATCTGGTCCTTGGACAGGTCCTCCTCCAGCTTGATGGCGACCTTGAGCTCCTGGATCTTGCGGCCCAGGGTCTTGCGCTGGGCCTCCAGGACGGCCGCCTGGTCGTCGCCGGCCTTCTCCACGTTGACGTTCTTCACGTACTGCTGGGTCAGCGTGGAGGCGCCCTGGGAGGCGGTGCCGCTCTCCGCGTTCTTGCTGACCGCGCGGAGGATGCCCTTGAGGTCGACGGCGCCGTGCTCGTAGAAGCGGGCGTCCTCGATGTCCACCTGGGCGTGGCGCATGAACGGCGACATCTGATCGACGGTCAGGACCGTGCGGTCGCGCTCGTAGACCTTGGCGATCAGCCCGCCCTTGGCGTCGAAGATCTGGGTGGCCTGGGTGAGCGGCGGGGTCTTGAAGTCGTCCGGGATGTTGTCGAAGCTCTCCGCCGTGTCCTTGGCGGTCAGCCCGATGGCGCCGACGGCGGGCAGGGCGAGACCGGCCAGCAGGACTCCGGAGAGCACGCTGACGCCCAGGAACTTCACGCCGTTGCCGGCGTGCTCCAACGGTGATCCGCCGGTCCCGCCGCGCGGAGCTCCGGTGTTGCCTGGGGGCTGGGGTGCCTGTGGGCGCTTCGGTGCCATGGGGAGAACCCTACGTCGCGGATTCCCGCACACAGCGGCAGGCGTTCGCCTAGGCTTGTCACAAGCTTGCGACAGCTTCGGTGCGTCAACATCGCTCACTCTTGTGGGCGAGGAGACTTGCCCGGAATGCCCTGTGATGGCCGGGTTTTGAGGCAGCTGTGGCCTACTGTACCCGTGTGTTCAGTCACGCTCCGTGGTGACTCCTGTGGCGAGAGTGCGGGCTCCGCTTTTGGCAAGGCGTGCGACCTGCGATCACTCCAACGAGTGAGCTGATTGATACCCATAGTCCAATCGGGTCATTCGAGATTGAGCCCGAAGGGGCTGTTGCAAGCTGTCGTTCTTCCGTAACGTCCTCAACTGGCAACGGTGAATATGCCGTTGCCGCCGTGGGGGAGCCTCGAAACGGGAGAGGACGGCGCCGGCATGGGCTGGGTTGACGACTGGAGTGCGCAGGCCGCCTGCCGCACGAGTGATCCGGACGAACTGTTCGTCCAGGGGGCGGCGCAGAACCGCGCGAAGGCGGTGTGCAGCGGCTGCCCCGTCCGGACGGAGTGCCTCGCGGACGCCCTGGACAACCGGGTGGAGTTCGGGGTGTGGGGCGGGATGACGGAGCGCGAGCGCCGTGCGCTGCTGCGCCGCCGCCCGACCGTCATCTCGTGGCGGAGGTTGCTGGAGACGGCACGCACCGAGTACGAGGAGTCCCTCGCGACCGGAGTGATACTGACGGACTACGCCCAGGCGGGCTGAGCCCGACCGCCACCGCGCGGTCCGGGCCGGTCGGCCCTCGGGCACGGGCTACACCGCGCCGTTGAGCCGGTCCCCGATGGCCCGGAGCCCGTCCAGGTCGTGCACGTCGCCCGGCAGCGCCGGCACCTCCACGATCGGCACGTCCGGGTACACCGAGACGAAGCGGTCGCGGGTGCGGCGTTCGCGCCCCATGATCTGCATCCGTTCGGCGTGCAGTCGCAGCAGCCCGGCCGCGAGCAGTTCCGCAGCGGGCGAGGCGTGCTCCGAGCCGTTCTCCTCCAGGGCCTCGGCGGCCGCCAGCGCCCGCTCCGCGGTGAGCTGCGGTGCCCCCGTGTCGTGCACCCGGTTGAGCACCAGCCCGGCCAGCGGCATCCGGTCCGCGGCCAGCCGGTCCACGAAGTACGCCGCCTCGCGCAGCGCGTCCCGCTCCGGCGCGGCCACCACCAGGAACGCCGTGCCCGGCGCCTTGAGCAGCTGGTACGTACGGTCCGCGCGCTCCCGGAAGCCGCCGAACATCGAGTCCATCGCGCTGACGAAGGTCTGCACGTCGGTCAGCAGCTGAGCACCGAAGATCTTGCCCAGAGTGCCGGTGAGCAGTCCCATCCCGACGTTCAGGAAGCGCATCGCGCTGCGCCCGCCGACCTTGGCCGGGGCGGTGAGGATCCGGATCACCCGGCCGTCCAGGAAGGATCCGAGCCGGTTGGGCGCGTCCAGGAAGTCCAGTGCCGAGCGGGACGGCGGGGTGTCCACGACGATCAGGTCCCACTCCTCGGCGGCGCGCAGCTGCCCGAGCTTCTCCATCGCCATGTACTCCTGCGTGCCCGCGAAGCCGGCCGACAGGGACTGGTAGAAGGGGTTCTCCATGATCGCCTTGGCCCGCTCGGGCTCGGCGTGGGCCAGCACGACCTCGTCGAAGGTCCGCTTCATGTCCAGCATCATGGCCTGGAGCTCGCCGTCGCCGGTGACCCCCTTGACCACCCGGGGGGTGTTGTCGAGTTCGGTCAGGCCCATCGACTGGGCGAGCCGGCGGGCCGGGTCGATGGTCAGCACCACGACCTTGCGGCCGCGCTCGGCCGCCCGCAGGCCGAGCGCCGCGGCGGTGGTGGTCTTGCCGACGCCGCCGGAGCCGCAGCAGACGATGATCCTGGTCTTCGGGTCGTCGATCAGCTCGTCCACCGCGAGTCGCCGCCCGGTGCTCCGTACCCCGCTGTTCGAGGTCATGCCGCCCCCTGCCGCTTCAGTTCGCCCGCCAGCCGGTACAGCCCGCCGAGGTCCACGCCCTCGCCCAGCAGCGGCAGTTCGTACGTCGGGAGCCGCAGCTGCTGGATGTCGGCGCGCTGCGCGCGCTCCAGCTCGACCCGCTCGGCGTGCTCCCTGGCCTGCGCCAGCAGGGGGTCGATCAGCGGCTCCACCGCCGCCCGGACCTTCTCCGCGGCGCGCGTGCGGCCGCCGAGCCCGGCCTCGCCGAGCGCCACGGCGACCTCCTCGCGGTGGTCCCCGTCCACCGCGGCCACCGCCGCCGCGTCCAGCACCGGCGGCCGGACCATGTTGACCATCACCCCGCCCACCGGGAGCTTCGCCTCGCGCAGCTCCCCGATGCCGTCGACCGTCTCCTGCACCGGCATCTCCTCCAGCAGGGTGACCAGGTGCACCGCGGTCTCCGGCGACTTCAGCACCCGCATCACGGCCTGCGCCTGGGTGTGTATCGGGCCGATCCGGGCCAGCCCGGCGACCTCCGCGTTGACGTTCAGGAACCTGGCCAGCCGCCCGGTCGGCGGGGCGTCCATGACCACCGCGTCGTAGCGCCGCCGGCCGGCCGGGTCCTTGCGCCTGGTCGCCTCGCAGGCCTTGCCGGTGAGCAGGACGTCCCGCACACCGGGCGCGATGGTGGTGGCGAAGTCGACGAAGCCGACCTTCTGGAGCGCCTTCCCGGCCCGGCCGAGCTTGTAGAACATCTCCAGGTACTCCAGCAGCGCCAGCTCGGTGTCGATCGCCAGCGCGAAGACCTCGCCGGGCCCGCCCCCACCGGCGGCCAGCCCCAGCTGGGCGCGGGAGACCGAGGCGATCCGGCGCTCCTCGTACGGCAGCGCGGCGATCCCGAACAGCTCGGCGATGCCCTGCCGGCCCTCGACCTCGATCAGCAGCACCCGTCCGCCGTCGGCGGCGAGCGCCAGGGCCAGCGCCGCGGCCAGCGTGGTCTTCCCGGTGCCGCCCTTGCCGCTGACCACGTGCAGCCGGACGCCCTCCCAGTCGGGGTCGCGCCGGGCCGCCTGGCCGGGGGTGCGTGCCACGCTCCGTCTCCGTCCGTCTCCGTCCTACGGGCGTCCCCTCCTGACGAGGGTGCCCCTCACCAGGGTCCCCTCCCGACGGGGGTGCCCTTCACCAGGGTGCCCTCTCGCGAGGGTAACCAGGGAGCGCACCGGATGCCCGGAGCACCTGGGCCGTCAGGCCGGATCATGCCCTCTTTGTGCCCCACCTCACACGCCTCGCGGCCGTCGGAGCGGATCACCGCGACGGCTCGTCTAGAGTCTGGCCATGACCAAGTGGGAATACATGACGGCGCCCCTGCTGGTGCACGCCACCAAGCAGATCCTGGACAACTTCGGCGAGGACGGCTGGGAGCTCGTCCAGGTCGTGCCCGGCCCGAACCCGGAGCAGCTGGTGGCCTACTTCAAGCGGGAGAAGAACGCATGAGCAAGGTCGAGGAGAAGCTCGCCGAGCTGGGTCTGACCCTGCCTCCGGTGGCCGCCCCGGTCGCCGCCTACGTGCCGGCCGTGCACTCCGGCGACCTCGTGTTCACCTCCGGCCAGCTCCCGGTGGTCGGCGGCAAGCTGCCGACCACCGGCAAGGTCGGTGCCGAGGTCTCCCCAGAGGAGGCCAAGGACCTCGCGCAGATCTGCGGGCTGAACGCCCTGGCCGCCGTGAAGTCCGTGATCGGCGACCTCGACCGGATCGAGCGGGTCGTCAAGGTCGTCGGCTTCGTCGCCGCCGCCCCCGACTTCATCGGTGTCCCGGCCGTCGTCAACGGCGCCAGCGAGCTGCTCGGCAAGGTGCTGGGCGCTGCGGGCGTGCACGCCCGCAGCGCCGTCGGCGTCGCGGTGCTGCCGCTGGACGCCCCGGTCGAGGTCGAGCTCGTGGTGCGCGTCAAGACCGTCTGAACGTGATCGCGGGGGCGGGGCCGGGCCTGTCCGGCCCCGCCCCCGTGTGGCCGGAGTGTGTCCGATCGATCCGTGAGCCTGGCGGGAATCGCCGGGCACGCCCTAGCATCCGGGCATGGACCATCGAGCGACGACGCTCCCGATGCCGCCCGGCTGGCCCGCCCGGATCCGGGCGGTCGCATCCGGCGCGGTGACCCCGCCGGTGCCCAGGCCCGCCGCCACCGTCGTGCTGCTGCGCGACGCCGCCGGGGGGCCGGAGGCCTACCTGCTGCGCAGGCGCACCTCGATGGCCTTCGCGGCCGGGATGTACGCCTACCCCGGCGGCGGGGTGGACCCGCGGGACGCCGAGGTCGAGCCGGGCTGGGCCGGGCCGACGCCCGGGGAATGGGCGCGACGGCTCGGGGTGGACGCCCGGACGGCGCGGGCCGTGGTCTGCGCGGCCGTCCGGGAGACCTTCGAGGAGGCCGGCGTGCTGCTGGCTGGCCCGGACGCCGACAGCGTCGCCGCGCCGCGCGACTGGTCCGCCGAGCGGGCCGCGCTGGAGGCGCACGAGCTGTCCTTCGCCGAATTCCTCCGCGACCACGGCCTGGTGCTGCGCAGCGACCTGCTGAGCGGCTGGGCCCGCTGGATCACCCCCGAGTTCGAGGAACGGCGCTACGACACCTGGTTCTTCGTCGCCGCGCTGCCGGCCGGCCAGCGCGCGGCCCTGGAGGTCGGCGAGGCCGACCGGGTCGCCTGGCTGACCCCCGCCGAGGCGGTGCGCGGCCACCGGGAGGGCCGGTTCGGCATGCTGCCGCCGACCGTGACGGTGCTGCGCGAGCTGTCCTCGGCCCGGACCGCGGCCGAGGCACTGGCCGCGGCCGCCGACCGCCCGCTGACGCCGGTCCTGGGCCGGGCCGAGATCCGCGGCGACCGCCTGACGGTCCGCTGGCCCGGCTACCAGGAACTGACCATCGACGGGGAGTTCCCCGAGGGCTCCTGACCGTTCCACCGGTGGGGCCTCCCGGGCCCCCGTACCGGCTGCGGGTCGTACACCCCGCAGGACGCGACCTTCCCGTACCGACGCAGAGAGAGGACCGACGCCCGATGACCCACAACGACGTGGCTCGCCGGACGGCGCCCGAGATGCCCGCCCGCCGTCTGACTCCCCGTGACCCCGCCTGCGTGAGCCAGGTCCCGTTCGTCGAGGTGGCGCAGCGCGCCCTCGTCCGGGCACTGCCGCTGCGGGCCCTGCACCGAGACGGCGGAGGCGGCCGGTGAGCGGACTCCTGCCGGGCGACCCCGCCGCCGCCGTCGGCGGCGAGGCCACCCCTCGGGCGCTGTGCGTGCTGGCACCGAACCCGTCGCCGATGACGCTGGACGGCACCAACACCTGGCTGCTCTCCGAGCCCGGCTCGGACCTCGCGGTGGTGATCGACCCGGGCCCGCTGCACGAGGGCCACCTGCGCCGGGTGGTCGACCTCGCGCGGGAGCGGGGCAAGCGGATCGCGCTGACCCTGCTCACCCACGGCCACGCCGACCACTCCGAGGGCGCGGCCCGCTTCGCCGAGCTGACCGGCTCCGAGGTGCGGGCCCTGGACCCGGCGCACCGGCTGGGCTCGGAGGGCCTGGTGGGCGGCCAGCGCCTGGACGTCGGCGGCCTCGACCTGCGGGTGGTGGCCACCCCGGGGCACACCTCGGACTCGCTGACCTTCCACCTGCCGGACGACGGTGCGGTGCTCACCGGCGACACCGTGCTCGGCCGCGGCACCACGATGGTCGCGCACCCCGACGGCCGGCTGGGCGACTACCTGGACTCGCTGCGCCGGCTGCACACCATGGCCTCCCAGCACGGCGTGCGCACGGTGCTGCCCGGCCACGGCCCGGTGCTCGGGGACGCGCTGGGCGCCGTCGACTTCTACCTGGCCCACCGGGCCGCCCGGCTCGCCCAGGTGGAGACCGCGGTCGAGGCGGGCTGCCGGACCGCGCCCGAGGTGGTGGCCCGGGTCTACTCCGACGTGGACCGGGCGCTGTGGCCGGCCGCCGAGCTGTCGGTGCGGGCCCAGCTGGACTACCTGGAGGACCACGGGCTGATCCCGGGCGCCGAGTGATCCCCTGAACGCGGGAACGCGGGGGTGAACGCGGAGGGGCCCGTCCGATCCGGACGGGCCCCTCCGCGTTCGCGGGCGTCAGCGGCGTTTCGCCGGCGTCAGCGCGAGCGGCGCGACAGCCGCTCGACGTCCAGCAGCACCACCGCGCGGGCCTCCAGCTTCAGCCAGCCGCGGCCGGCGAAGTCGGCGAGCGCCTTGTTGACCGTCTCGCGGGAGGCGCCGACCAGCTGGGCCAGCTCCTCCTGGGTGAGGTCATGGGCGACGTGGATGCCCTCCTCGGACTGCACGCCGAACCGGCGGGAGAGGTCCAGCAGGGCCTTGGCGACGCGGCCGGGCACGTCGGAGAAGACCAGGTCGGACATCACGTCGTTGGTGCGGCGCAGGCGGCGGGCGATGGCCCGCAGCAGCGCGATGGAGACCTCGGGGCGGGCGTGCAGCCAGGGCTGGAGGTCGCCGTGGCCGAGGCCCAGCAGCTTGACCTCGGTCAGCGCGCTGGCGGTCGCGGTGCGCGGGCCCGGGTCGAACAGCGACAGCTCGCCGATCATCTCGCTGGGGCCGAGCACGGCCAGCATGTTCTCGCGGCCGTCCGGCGAGGCGCGGTGCAGCTTGACCTTGCCCTCCGCCACGACGTACAGCCGGTCGCCCGGGTCGCCCTCGTGGAACAGCGACTCCCCACGGGCGAGGGTGACCTCGGTCATGGAAGCGCGCAGCTCGCCGGCCTGTTCGTCGTCGAGTGCCGCGAAGAGTGCGGCGCGCCGCAGAACGTCGTCCACGTGCTTCCTCCTTCTCGGCCGTACGGCGGGTGGGCCGTCCGGCGCAAGTTCCGTTCAGTGTTCTGCATCACCAAGCATGGCGCATGTCGCTCCGATCATATGAGGAGGGGGTGTGCCGAGGTGCGCCGTGCGGGGCCATTCGTACCGGTGGATCACCGGCCGGACCCGGTGACGGGAGCCCGGGGGAGGCCGCCGGTCGAACCTTTGTCCATCCGATTCGAACAGGGAAGCGGGCCCCGCCGTGCGGGCGTGTCCCGCCGCCGGTCCGCCCGGCGACGAGCGCCGGGCGGACCGGGGGGCGGACCGTACCGGAGCCGGGTGATCAGCCGGTGAAGCCCAGCTCGGCGAGGGCCCGGTCGATCCGGGCGCGGTGCGCGGCCTCCCAGTCGTCCAGGGTCTCGGCCGCCTCCTTGGCCAGCTTCGCCCGGGCCGCCTCCAGGACCCGCGCCCGCTCGGCGGCGGGCACCACCACGACACCCTCCTCGTCGGCCACCACGGTGTCGCCGGCCGCCACCGACACCCCGCCGCAGGTCACCGGGGCGCCGTGGGTGCCCAGCCGCTCCTTCGCCCCGGGGATCGGGATCACCCCGCGGGCGAAGACCGGGAAGGCCAGCTCCCGCACCTCGGCGAGGTCCCGGATCAGGCCGTCGGCCACGAAGGCCGCCACGCCCCGGCGCTGCGCCACCGCGCAGACGTTGCCGCCGGCCAGCGCGTGGTCCAGGTCGCCGGACTCCACCACGATCACCGAGCCGGGCCCGGCCCGGTGGATCGCCGCGTGCAGCATCAGGTTGTCGCCGGGCGGGCACCGCACGGTGAAGGCCGGTCCGGCCACCCGGGGCATGCCCGTCCACAGCGGTCGCAGGCCGGCGTCCATGACCTGGGCGCGGCCCAGGACGTCGGCCAGGGTGGTGGTGGGGATGTCCTTGAAGTCCTCGTCCATGCTTCCTCGTCCGTCGTTGGTCGTCCGTCGTTGGTCGTCCGTCGGTGATTGTCCGTCGTTGGTCGTGCGCCGGTGACGCGACTCCGGTGATCGCCGGAAGGCTGGACGGTGCCCCCGGGCCGCGCGTCAGGCGTAGAACTTCAGCAGTTCCGGCGCCAGCACCTCGGCGGACACCTCGTGGGTCTGGCCGTCCAGCGTCCGGTACTCGGCGTCCGGCACGGCCGCCGCCACCGCGCGGGCCGGGGCCCGCAGTGTCTCCGGGCTGGCGCCGCCGTCCAGGACCAGGGTCGGCACGGCGATCGTGGCCAGCAGGTCGACCGGGACGACCGCGCCGGTCCGGTCGCCGAGCGCCGCCGCGTCGTACGCCAGGGTCGGTGCGACCGCCTCGAACAGCGGCCACACCGGCGCGCCGCGCATCCCGTCCACCATCTCCGCCGGCGTCCCGGCGTAGACCATGAGGGCCGCGACCGCGTCCCCGCGGCGCCCCTCGGCGAGCGCCGCCGTCAGCTCGGCGACGTACTGGCGGAAGCGCTCGCTCTGCGCCTCCCCGGTGCTGAACGGCGGCTCGTAGACGGCGAGTCGGGTGATGCCGGTGCCCGCGGCGGCGGCCCGCAGCGCGAGTGCGGCGCCGGAGGAGTGGGCGAGGACGTGGGCCGAGCCGCCCGCCGCCGCGATGACGGCGGCCAGGTCCTCGATCTCGCGCTCCACCGCGAAGGGCGGGGTGTCCCCGCTGTCGCCGCGACCGCGCCGGTCGTAGGTCCACACGGTGTGCCGCGCCGCCAGCTGTTCGGCGATCGAGGCGCTCGGCCCCATGCCGCGGTGGCACAGTGCGCCGTCGACCAGGACGACGGCGGGGCCGGAGCCGGTGACGGAGCAGGCGAGGACGGTGCCGTCGGTGGAGACCACGGTGCTCATGGGTGTTCCTTGCTGTCGTACGAGTCGGTCGTGGAGGTAGACCGGGGTTCGCCGCAGAACTCATCGCTCCGGCCGAAATTTTCTTCCGGAGCTTCCGGAGCCCTGTGGCGGGGTGTCCGAGCGGCTATATGTTTCACGGGTAAATTACCTGCTAACCTTTTTGCATGGTCACAACCGCCCAGTTCCGCCAGGCACTTCGGGTCGGTCCGGCCGGGGACGGCTGGCACAAGCCCGCGCTCAGCGCCGTGGTCACCCTCGGCGCGCTCAACCTCACCCTGCTCGGCCTCGGCCGGCTCGACCTCGCCCTCTACACCTCGGCCGGCGGCCTGGGCGCGCTGTACGGGCACGGCCTGCCCTACCGGGCCCGGGCCCGGACGCTGGCCGGCGTGCTGCTCGGCACCGTGCTCAGCACCGGCGCCGCCCTCACCGCCGCCGCACTGACCCGCGACGCCGCCGTCCTGGTCGCGGTGGCGGCGGTGCTCGCCGCCCTGCACAAGCTGCTCTGCGACGCCGCCCGGATCGGCCCGCCCGGCAGTCTGATCATCACTTTCACCTCCGCCAGCTGCGCCTTCCTCCCGCAACGGCTCGCCGAGGTCCCGCCGCACCTGGCGCTCACCGCGCTCGGCGCCGCGCTGGCCTGGCTGGTCTGCATGGCCCCGGCCCTGGTGCGCCCGTACGGGCCCGAGCGGATCGCCACCGCCCGCGCCCTGGAGGCCGCCGCCCGGCTGCTGCGGACCGGGCCCGGCCGGCCGGAGCCGGACGCCGCCGCCCGAACCGCCCTGGTCGGCGCGGTCGAGGCGGCCTGGCAGAGCCTCGCGCTCTCCACCCCGTCCCGGCGGCGCGCCCTCGGCGACGCGCCCGAGCGGCTGCTGGTGCGCGCGGAGGCCGCACTGGCCGGACCGGCCCGGCCCGAGGACGCCGCGCGGTACCTCGACCTGGCCCGCGACCTGCGGCGCGGCCGCCCGCTGCCGACGCTCGACCTCACCGAGGCGGAGGCGGCCGAGCCTTCCGTCCGCCGTCCCGGCCCCCGACCGCCGCTCCGGCGGGCGCTGCGGCCCGGCTCGGCGCTGCTGCCGATCGCGCTGCGGGTCGCCGTCGGCTGCGCCGGTGCCGGGTGGATCTCGCTGGCGCTCGGCGTCGGCCGGCCGTACTGGGCGGTGGTCACCGCGGCCTCGGTGTTCCAGGCCAACAGCACGCTGTCCTGGCAGCGCGCGCTGCAGCGGGTGCTGGGCAACCTGCTCGGCCTGCTGCTGTTCACCGCCGCGCTGCCCGTCGCGCACACCGGCCCGGTGGCGCTGATCGGACTCGGGCTGGTCTGCCAGTTCGGGGCGGAGGCGACGATCGCCCGCAGCTACTGGCTGGCGACGGTCTTCGTGACCCCGATGGCGCTGCTGATGACGGAATTCGCGGGCCCGCAGCCGGCCGGGGCGCTGATCGCCGACCGCTGGCTGGACACCTGCGTCGGGGCGCTCGCCGGCCTCGCGGCCTGCCTGCTGGTCACCAACCGCCGCACCGCCGCCCGGCTGACCCGCGCGCTCGCCGGAGCGGAGGCGGCCGGCCACCGCGCGTCGGCCGCCGTCCGCGCCGCCTCGCCCGCCCCGCCCGCCCCGCCCGTCGCGCCCGTCGCGCCCGTCGCGCCCGCCTCGTCCGTCCCGGGCGTCCGGGCCGTCGCGGCCGGGAGCACCCCGGACGCCCTCGCCGCCCGTACCGGCCTCGCCGCGGCCCTGCTGGAGCTGCGCGAGGCCACCGACACCGCCGCCGGCGAGTGGCGCCGACCCGCCCTCCCGCACCAGCGCGCCACCGCCACCGAGCAGCAGGCCCACCACCTGCTGGCCGCGCTGCTGGAACACCGCGGCCGCGACGGCCTGTCCGATCCCGGCCCGGCCCTGCCGGACACGGCCCGGGCCGCGACGGGCACGGCCGGGGCCGCGACGGGCACGCCCTAGGATCGAAGCCGAACGGCAGGCCGCAGAACGGGAGCAGCACACGTGGAGGACGTCGTCGCAGGTGTGCTGCGCCAGTGGGAGCGGGCCTACCCGGGGCTGGACACCGGTCCGATCGCCGTCCTCGGCCGGATCAACCGCTGCGCCGCGCTGCTCCAGCAGACCCCCGACCCGCTCACCCGGGCCGGCCTCACCCGCGCCGAGTTCGACATCCTCGGCGCCCTGCTCCGCCTCGACCGCGAGCTGACCCCCACCCAGCTGGCCCGGGAGAGCTTCGCCTCCGGGGCCGCCGTCACCAAGCGCCTGCGGCTGCTGGAGGAGCGCGGCCTGGTCAGCCGCCGCACCGACGACCGGGACCGCCGGGTCGCCCACCTCGCGCTCACCGAGGAGGGCCGGACGCTGGTGGACGGTCTGATCCAGGAGCTCGTCGCCTACGACCGCGCCCTGCTGGCCGGACTCACCCCCGCCGAGCAGGACCGGCTCGCCGAGGCCCTCAGCGGCCTGCTGAACAGCCTTGAGGGGACGATCGGCCGCACCCCGGCCTGAGCCGGCGAACCGTGGCGGAGCGTCAACGGTGGTGCTCCGGCGGGAAACTATGCTCGTGGTGCGGGCGCACGGGGGCGCCGGGTGCGCGGCGGGCTCCCGCTGGGCGCGCGGTGTGTCGAGCCGTCTACCGGGAGTTCCCCTTGGGCCACAGCGCGGACCGAACCGACGCCGATCGCTCCCGTCCGGAGCACCCCGGCGGCTTCGGGCGCTTCGGTGGCTCCGGCGGCTCCGGTGACCCGCTCGCGCGGCTCACCCGGGGCATCGTGGTCATGGTCGCCGTCGGCTTCTGCGCCGCCTCGGTGGTGGCCACGGTCCGCAACCACGACGGCCTGGCCTACCAACTGCCCGCCGTCGCGCTGCTGCTGGTCCTGCTCGGCCTGCAGATCGGGCACGCCGGTCCGTGGCGTCTGGCGCGGCGCTGGTGGCCGTGGAGCCTGGTCGTCCACGGGGTGCTCACCTACCTGCCGTTCCTGTTCTTCGACGGGGCGTGGGTCGGCATCCCCGGGTCGTTCGCCGGTTCGGTGCTGCTGACCGTCGCGTTGCCGCGTTCCTGGATGCTGTTCGTCGCACTGGTGGCCGCCCAGTACCCGCTCTGCGCGGCACTGGGCGGGAACCCCGGCCAGTGCGTCAATGCGTCGGTGTCCACCGCCGTGGGCGGCATCGTGGTCTACGGGGTGGCCCGACTCGCCGACCTGACAGCCGAGTTGAGGGCGGCCCGGACCGAGCTGGCCGAACTCGCGGTGGACCGGGAACGGCTGCGTTTCGCGCGCGACCTGCACGACCTGCTCGGCTCCAGCCTCTCGGTGGCGGCGCTGAAGTGCCAGCTCGCCGAACGGCTGGCCGCGGACGAGCCGGAACGCGCCCGCGCGGAGATCTCCGAGGTGCTGGCACTGGTGCGGCAGGCGATGGCGGACACCCGCCGGCTCCCCAGCGGCGACCTCGGGATGTCCCTGGCGCGGGAGGCGCGTTCGGCGGTCTCGGTGCTGCGGGCGGCCGGGATCGGGGTCGAGGCCGAACTGGACTGCGAGGGGCTGCGGCCCGAACTCGACGCGGTGCTGGCCACCGTGCTGCGCGAGGCGGTCACCAACCTGCTGCGGCACAGCGCGGCCCGGCACTGCGGGATCCGGGCCGGCCGGGACGGGCTCGGCACGGTGCGCCTGGTGGTCTCCAACGACGGCGTGCCGCGCGAACCGGGCGGCGCTCCGCGCGAGGAGGGCGGCGGGCCCGGGTCGGAGGGCGGCGGCCACGGCATCGGGAACCTCACCGAGCGGCTGCGGGCCGTCGGCGGCCGGCTGACCGCCGAGCGGGACGGAGCGGGCTGGTTCCACCTCACGGCCGTCGTCGAGGCCGCGCCCGCCCGGGAGGCCGCCCGCGCCGCCTGACCGGGCCCGCGCCGCTACTCGCGCATCCCCATCGTCTCGACCGGCTTCCGGCGCAGCGCCAGCCGGGTGGTCAGCAGGACGGTGCCCATCCCCAGCAGCGCCGCCCCGCCCAGCACCGCGGCCACCCAACTCCCGGGCGGCGCGGGCCAGGCCGTCCCGGTGAGCGCCAGGCTGACCGGGACCAGGACGGCGGCGGTGACCGCCGCACCGAGGGCGAGAGCCACCGCGACCGTGATCCCGCCCTCCCAGGCCGCCATCCGCAGCACCTGCGGCCGCGTGGTGCCCACCAGCCGCAGCAGCGCGAACTCGCGCCGCCGCTCGCCGGTGGCCATCACCAGGGTGTTGACCACGGCGATCGCGGTGAACAGGCCGATCATGCCGAGCAACAGCCGTCCGACCGCGGTGGCGGACTCCTGCCGCTGTCTGCGGGCCGCGTCGTACTCGGCCCGGTCGCCGACCCGGGCCATCGGGTAGGCCGCGGTGAGGTCGTGGAGTTCCCGGCCGACCTGCCGGGGGTCGGTTCCGGGGGCGGTACGGACCAGGACGGTCGGCGTGAGCGGGTCCGGGGCATGGGCGGCGGCGAAGGGGGCGGGCAGCAGGGCGTCCGCGAACCGCGCGTCGCGGTCGTACACGGCGGCCACCGTCGCGGTGCCGCCGGTGCCGTCCGGCCATGCGATCCGGACGGTGCTGCCGACGCCGGCCTTGAGCGCGGCGGCCGTCCGCTGCCCCAGCGCGATGTCCGCGTCGCGCAGCCCGTCCAACGAGCCGGCCGTCACCCCCGGGTCGACCAGCTCCGCGAGCCCCCGCGGCTCGACGATCCGGGCGTTCAGCCCGTACTGGTCGACGTCCCCGACGGAGGCTCGGACGGTCGTGGAGACCGTGCCGTCGGCCGCCGCGACGCCCGGCAACCGCCGTACCGCGGCGGTGAATTCCGGCGGCAGGCCGATCCCGACGGCCTGGACCACGTGGTCGGCCAGCAGCCGTCGGCCGTCCTCGGCCGCGGTGGCCCGGGCCTTGACCACTGGGACGAACAGCACCGTGCCCGTGAAGGCCACCGCCAGCACCAGCGGGGTGACGGCGGCGGCGAAGCGGCGCGGCTGGGCCCGCAGCGCGGCCGAGGCGAGGAAGCCGGCCGCCGGGAAGAGCCGGCCCACCGGCCCGCCGATCGCCACGCTCGCGACCCGGCCGATCAGCGGTCCGAGCAGGGCCACCCCGAGCAGCAGCACCAGCACCATGCTCTCGGCCGTCCCCGCCCCGCGGTGGCCGTCGGTCGAGTTGGCCAGCACCGTGCCGGACCCGGCGAGCGTCACGAGCCCGAGCCCGGTCCGGATCCGGCCGATGCCGGGCGGTGGCGCCGAGGCGTCGCGCAGCGCCCGGGTGGGCTCGACCCGGGAGGCCCGGCGCGCGGCGGCCGCGACGGCCAGCTGCGCGGTGACGACGACGCCGCCGAGGACGATCAGCGGGGCGGTCGGCCCGATGTGCAGCGGCACGTCCGAGCCGACCACCCCGCGGTCGACCAGTTCGCCCCGCAGCAGCGCGGCGAGGCCGGTCCCGGTGGGGAGGCCGACGACCGCGGCCGCGAGGGTCAGCACCAGCGTCTCCAGGGCGATCATCCGTCGCACCTGTCCGGTGGTGGCGCCGACCGCCCGCAGCAGGGCCATCTCGCGCAGCCGCTGCTGGACGGAGAGCGCGAGCGCCCCCGCGACCACGAAGGCCGCGACGAACAGCGACAGCACGCCCGTCGTCCCGGCCAGCGAGGAGAGGCCGTCGCCGGGCCCGGGAGCGCCGGAGAACTCCAGCTCGCCCCGCTCGTCGCCGGTGTGCACCCGGGGCCCGGACCAGTCCGGCACGCCGGCGCGGTCCCGTGCCGCGGCGAGTACCCGCCGGGCCTGCTCGGCCGGTGCCCGCAGGTCGGCCCCCTCCCGCACGGTGAGCCCGATCGCGTCCGCGCCGGCCGCCGTCCCGGCGAGCTCGGCGGCCTGCCGGGGGCTGAGGAAGAGCGCGCTCTGACGGGCCAACTCCTGTGGTGGCGCGGCGAGTCCGGCCACGGTGTAGCCGCGCGGCGCCTCGGTGGTGGCCAGCCGTACGGTGCCGCCGACCGTTACCCCGGCCCGGGCGGCCGTCGCGGTGTCGAGGACCACCTCGTCCGGCCCGGTCGGGGCGCGGCCGGCGGTCAGCCGGAACGGGGTGAGGGCGGCGCTCGTCCAGGAGTGCCCGAGCGAGGGGCCGCCCTGCGGTCCGGTGAGGACCTGCCCGGAGGCGGTGACCACGGCCGCCGGGAAGGAGACCTCCGGGACGGCGGCCGTGACGCCGGGCAGCCGGGCGAGTTCCGCGGTCAGCGGGCCGGCGTCCGGGATGCGGGTGCCGTCGCCGACCATCACCGGGGCTCCGGCCCAGCGCTCGGTGGGGGTGCCCGCGCGCAGGGCGGACTCCATCAGGACCCCGCAGGCGACGGTCAGGACCAGGGCGCAGACGAGCGCGGTGAAGGCGCCGGCGAAGCCCGCCTTCCGGGCCCGCACCGTTCGCCAGGCCAGCTTCAACACGCGGCTCGACCCCCCGGTGGTTCGCCCTCGATGACATCGCGAGCGTAGTTCCGGGGGCATCGGCCGGATTTCGGTTCGTCAACGAAGGGAGGCCTCGTTGAGGCGTCCTGTGGGCCGTCCACGGGCGGATCCATGCGAAACGCACGGTCCGTCGAACCGGCGGGGCCGTACTGCCCGGGTGTTGGGGTGCCGGTCGCCGAAGCGCGTAGCGCGTAGCGTGGGGCGTGGGGCGTGGGGCGCGGGGAGTGCCGGGGGGCTACGCCGTCGGCAGCCAGCCCATCTCCTCGGCGATCCGGATCGCGTCGACCCGGCCGCGGCCCCCGGTCTTGGCCACCGCGGCGGCCAGGTGGTTGCGCGCGGTGCCCGCGGAGATGAACAGCCGACCGGCGATCTCGGTGGCGGAGTCCCCCTGCGCCGCGAGCCGCAGGACCTCCGACTCCCGGGGCGTCAGCGGGTTCTCCCGGGTGTCCAGGGCGGCCAGCGCCAGCTCCGGGTCGACGACGCGCTCGCCGGCGGCCACCTTGCGGATCGCCGCCGCCAGCTCCTGCGCCGGGGCGTCCTTCCCGAGGAAGCCGAGCGCGCGGGCGGAGAACGCGGCGCGCAGGTGGGCGGGTCGCACCAGCCCGGTGAGGACCAGCGTCCGGCACCCGGGGAGCTTCTCGTGCAGTTCGGCCGCCGCCCGCAGCCCGTCCAGTCCGGGCAGGTCGATGTCGAGCACCGCGACGTCCGGGCGCACCTCCAGGGCGGTCGGCACCACCAGGTCCCCGCGCTCCACGTCGGCGACGACCTCCAGGTCCTCCTCGTACGCGAGGAGGGCCACCAGCGCGCCGCGCACCATGCTCATGTCCTCTGCCAGCAGGACCCTGATCATCCGTACTCTCCCCCTGTCAGGTGACGGCCACGGGCGGACTTCATTAGACAACAGGCCTTGCCAGGACCGGTTTCCGTGCTTGATCGGCCGCGAGCGGTCCGCCGGTCGGCGTAGCCTTCGTGCATGGCAGAGAGCAAGGTCCGGAAGGCCGCGGCGCAGGAGCCGGTGGCGAAGAAGGCGGCGGTGAAGCCGAGGAAGCCGGAATCGCGCCTGGCGATGGTGCGGCGGGCCCGGCGGATCAACCGCGAGCTGGCGGAGCTGTACCCGTACGCGCATCCGGAGCTGGACTTCGAGAACCCGTTCCAACTGCTGGTGGCCACCGTGCTGTCGGCGCAGACCACCGACCTGCGGGTGAACCAGACCACCCCGGCGCTGTTCGCGAAGTACCCGACGCCGGAGGACATGGCGGCGGCGAACCCGGAGGAGCTGGAGGAGATCATCCGCCCGACCGGCTTCTTCCGGAACAAGGCGAAGTCGCTCCTGGGCCTCTCGATAGCGCTGCGCGACGAGTTCGGCGGCGAGGTCCCCGGCCGGCTGGCCGACCTGGTGACCCTGCCCGGCGTCGGCCGCAAGACCGCCAACGTCGTCCTCGGCAACGCCTTCGGGGTCCCCGGCATCACGGTGGACACCCACTTCGGGCGGCTGGTCCGGCGGTTCGGCTGGACCACCGAGGAGGACCCGGTGAAGGTCGAGGCGGCCGTCGCCGAGATCTTCCCGAAGTCGGAGTGGACGATGCTCTCGCACCGGGTGGTCTTCCACGGCCGCCGGATCTGCCACTCCCAGAAGCCCGCCTGCGGCGCCTGCCCGATCGCGCCGCTCTGCCCCTCGTACGGCGAGGGGGAGACCGACCCGGAGAAGGCACGCAAGCTGTTGAAGTACGAGATGGGCGGCCGGCCCGGGCAGCGGCTCCGGCCGCCGGCCGACTTCCCCGGCGAGGCGGCCGCCCGCGCGGACGCCGCCGGCCACCACGGGCACGTCGCGGACCTGGCGGTGGACGCATGAGCGGGCGGTGGGGCCACCCCGGGCCGGAGGCCGGGGGAGTGGCGCGGGGCATCGAGCCGGACGGGCTGCCGCGCTGGCTGGAACCGGTCCGGGAGGCGGCCGAGCGGGTGTTGCCGGAGCAGCTGAGCCGCTTCCTGCCACCGGCCGAGGGCGGCCGGCCGGCGGCCGTGCTGATGCTGTTCGGCGAGGGACCGGAGGGTCCGGACCTGCTGCTGATCGAGCGGGCCCGCTCGTTGCGCTCGCACGCCGGCCAGCCGTCCTTCCCCGGCGGCGTGCTGGACCCGGAGGACGGCGATCCGAACGGCCCGGGCCCGATCGCGGCGGCGCTGCGCGAAGCCTGGGAGGAGACCGGCCTGGACCCGGCCGGGGTGCAGGTGTTCGCGGAGCTGCCCCGGCTGTACATCCCGGTGAGCAGCTTCGTGGTGACCCCGGTGCTCGGCTGGTGGCGCGAGGAGACGCCGGTGCGCCCGGTGGACGCGGCCGAGACCGGCGCGGTGTTCCGGGTCACGATCACGGAGCTGGCCGACCCGGCGAACCGGGTGCGGCTGCGCCACCCGTCGGGGCACATCGGGCCGGCCTTCGCGGTCGCCGGGCGGCTGGTCTGGGGCTTCACCGCCGGCGTGATCGACCGGGTGCTGCACCACGGCGGCCTGGAACTGCCCTGGGATCCGTCCCGGATCGTCGACCTCTCGGACGACGCGCTGGCCCTGGTCCAGGGAGACCTCGAACACTCCCGGGTGCTGCCGGGCGGCGACGCCGACGCTTCGTGACCGGACGTCGGCGCGTGCGGCGCGCGGACCGTGGGAGGGTGTCCGAGTGAACGTCCTGGATGTGCTGCTGATCGCCGCGGCCGTGGCATTCGCCGTGTCGGGCTATCGGCAGGGCTTCGTGGTCGGCGTGCTCTCGTTGGTCGGCTTCCTCGGCGGCGGCCTGCTCGCCGTCGAGCTGCTGCCGCTGCTGGTGCTCGACCACATCGGCCCGGGCACCACGGCCTCGGTGGTGGCCGTCGTGGTGGTGATCGTCCTCGCCGCGATCGGCCAGGCGATCACCGCGCACTTCGGCTGGAAGCTGCGCGGACACATCGGGCGCCGCCCGGCCCGGGTGCTGGACGCGAGCGGCGGCGCGGTGGTGAACGTCGTGTCGATGCTGCTGGTGGCCTGGCTGATCGGTTCGGCACTGGCCGGGGCGTCGCTGCCGACGGTCTCCAAGCAGGTGCGCTCCTCGGCGGTCCTCGGCGGGGTGCAGAACGCGCTGCCCGGCGACGCGCCGAACTGGTTCTCGGACTTCTCCAAGGTGCTCGCCCGCAACGGCTTCCCGCAGGTCTTCAACCCCTTCGAGCACGAGCCGATCACCCAGGTCGACACCCCCGACCCCGCGCTGGCCAACAGCCCGGCGGTGACGCGGGCCCGGCAGAGCCTGGTCAAGGTGGTCGGCACGGCGACCTCCTGCGGCAAGACCCTGGAGGGCAGCGGCTTCGTCTTCGCCCCGCACCGGGTGATGACCAACGCCCACGTGGTCGGCGGGGTCAACGAGCCGACCGTGCAGATCGGCGGAGTCGGCCAGCTGTACGACGCGACGGTGGTCCGCTACGACTGGCAGCGCGACATCGCCGTCCTGGACGTGCCCAAGCTGAACGCGCCCGCACTGACCTTCGCCGGCGAGGCGAAGACCAACGACAGCGCGATCGTGGCCGGCTTCCCGGAGAACGGGGCCTTCAACGTCCAGCCGGCCCGCATCCGCGGCCGGATCCAGGCCAACGGCCCGGACATCTACCACCGCGGCCAGGTGGTCCGCGACGTCTACTCGGTGCGCTCGGTGGTCCGGCAGGGCAACAGCGGCGGCCCGCTGCTCACCCCGGACGGCGAGGTGTACGGCGTGGTCTTCGCCAAGTCGCTGGACAGCGCGGACACCGGCTACGTGCTGACCGCGGCCGAGGTGCGCGAGGACGTCGAGCGGGGCGGCGCCGCGACCGGCCGGGCGGACACCCAGGGGTGCGCGCTCTGACGGGTGCCGGCGGGGGCGGGGCCGGGGTTGTGGTGGGGCCGGGGTGGGGTTGGGGCTGGGGTCGGGCTGTGGCCGGGAGGGCGCGCCGGGCCGGTCCGTCCGATATCCGCCGCCCCGTCAGGCGGCCCTGGTAGCCTCGGCCGCGCTCACCCGTTCGGCTCAACCGGGCGCCGTCCCGGCGTGGGCCCGACGAGAGGTCGTGGCAGTCCGATGATGGGTCACTCGCACGCGGTGAGCGGGGCGATGCTGTACGCGGCCTCGGCTCCCTTCCTGCCCCCGCTGCTCCTGCACACCACCCTGCAGCCGGCGGACATACTGATGGGCACGGTGCTGTGCGCGGGCGCGGCCCTGCTGCCGGACCTCGACCACCACGACGGCTCGATCGCCAACTTCCTCGGCCCCGTCTCCAAGGTGCTCTGCCGCTTCGTGGCGTGGATCTCCGGCGGCCACCGGCACGCCACCCACTCGCTGCTGTTCGTCGCGCTGATGGGCGCCGGCACCTGGGCCGGGGTCACCTACCTGGGGCGCAACTTCACCCTCGGACTGACCTTTTTCCTGCTGGCGCTCGCGATCCGGGCCCTGCGGCTCTGCCCGCCGGGCGACGGACCGGAGGCCTGGATCACCGTCATCGGCCTGGCCGCGCTCGGCACCTTCGGGATGAACACCTGGATGCCCAACTCGCCCGGCTGGCTGCCGTACGCGGTGGCGCTGGGCACGCTGGCGCACCTGCTCGGCGACTGCCTGACCAAGAAGGGCGCACCGCTGCTCTGGCCGCACAAGGAGCGCTACGAGGTCGTGCTGATCAAGCGCAGCGGCAACAGCGTCGAGACCAAGGTGCTGGTGCCGATCATGTCGGTGGCGACCTTCGTCCTGCTCTGGTTCACCGCGCTGTCGCCGACGATCGTGAACTGAACTGAACGGGCCGTGCCGGTCGGCCGGCACCGGGGCCTCAGGTCTCGCGCCGCAGCCGTGCGCCCACCCAGCGGGCGCGCCGGCCGAGGATGCGGGGGATGCCGAGCTGCCGCCGTTCCGTGCGCCGGCGGCCGTCGGGGCCGTCGAAGCCGAGGTCGTCCGCCCGGTCGGGCCGGTGGGCGGAGCGCTGGGGGCTGTTGTGACGTCGGCCGCGCGGGGCGCCGCCGCTTTCGGGCATCCAACTCATACCGGAATGGATGCCCCTGGGCCGGTGGAGGTAACCGCCCGGGCCTCGCCGAAATTGGCCTATGCGGTTGTCATATGAGCGTCAACATAAGGGAGTTGGGCCCGAGAGCCCTTCCGGTCAGCCGAGCGTCCGACCGCACGTACGGCCGCGTCCGGGGTCCCCGGCTCCGCGTGGCCGTGCGGTTGCGTCCGGCCGTGTTCGGGGTCACTCCTTGTGGCGGCCGACCCAGTCCAGCAGCTCGGCGGTGAACTCCTCCGGCGCCTCCTCGTGCGGGAAGTGCCCGACGTCCGGCAGCAGCCGCCAGCGGTACGGCGCCGCCACGTACTCGCCGCCGCCGAGCGCGGTGTGCGACAGCAGCACCGGGTCCGCCGCGCCCTGGACGTGCAGGGTCGGCGCGGTGATCGGCTTCTTCATCCGCCGGGCGAACTGGATGCCGTCCGGCCGGGCCAAGGAGCGGAGCAGCCAGCGGTACGGCTCGATCGAGCAGTGCGCCGTGCTGGGGATCTGGATCGCCTGCCGGTACGCGTGCAGCGCGGCCTCGTCCAGACCGTTCGGACCGGTCCAGGAGGTCAGGTAGCGGCCGACCTGCTCGGCGTCGTCGGCGACCAGGCGGCGCTCCGGTATCCACGGCCGCTGGAAGCCCAGCACGTGCTCGAAGGCGGCGAACTGCCGGCGGTCGGTCAGCAGCGCCCGGCGCAGGTCCCGCGGGTGCGCGGCGGAGACCACGGTGAGGCTCTGGATGACGGACGGCCGCATCACGGCCGCCACCCAGGCCAGGGTGCCGCCGGAGGCGTGCCCGACCAGGTGCGCCCGGCGCTCGCCGAGCGAGCGGATCACCCCGGTGATGTCCAGGGCGAGGTTGCCCGGGTCGTACCCGCGCGGGGTGCGGTCGCTGCCGCCGATGCCGCGCAGGTCGAGCGCCACCGCCCGGTAGCCGGCCTCGGCGAGCGCGGTCAGCTGGTGGCGCCAGGCCCACCAGTACTCGGGCCAGCCGTGCACCAGCAGCACCAGTGGGCCGGAGCCCAGCTCGGCGATGTGGAAGCGGGCGCCGTTGGCCGCGAGGTCGCGGTGCGTCCAAGGGCCGGCCTGCCGGATGCTCCAGGCCTCCGCGTCGCCCGCGGCCGGGCCCCCGGAGGAGGCCGCCGCGAAGGCTTCCCGTCCGGTCTCCCGCCCGCTCTCCCGCCCAGGCTTCCGCGCGGGTGCCGGGCCGGTGCTCCCGGGGGCGGCGCCGGGGTCTTCGGGACCGGCGGGGCCTTCGGCGGTGAGTCCGGCGCCGGAGTCGGGGCCGGATTCGGCGGACGGCTGCGCGGGCACGGGCTTCTGGTCAAGCGGCATACCGAGAGCGTGTCACATCCCGGCGCCGGACACGTGCCCGGCACTCGTGGTCGGCGGGTCCGGAGCCCGCCGGGGCGGGCCCTCCCCGCTCACCGGCGCGGCGCCGTCCCCGCCCGCCCGGGCCGGTCACCGGCGCCCCGCCGACACCGGGTCGGTTACGGGATGCGGCCGAAGGCCCGGTCGATCTCCTCCTGGGTGGCCGGCCGCGGCCGGGCGTTCTTCAGCACGTCGGCGGTCTTCTGGGCGCCCTCGATGGTGCGGACCGGCTTCTCGATCTTCTTGAACGAGCGCCAGGCCAGCATCCCGAGCAGCACCGCGAGCAGCAGGTAGGCGCCCGCCACGACCAGGAAGGACCAGCCCAGCGACAGGCCCAGCGCGTGGATGCCGAAGGCCGCCGCGGCGCTCAGCATCGGGATGGAGAACAGCGCCACCACACCGGCGACGATCAGCGAGACGCCGCCGGAGACGCCGCGCTTGACGTCCGCCCGGATCTCGGCCTTGGCGAGCGCGATCTCGTCGTGGACCAGCGCGGACAGGTCGGCGGTGGCCGCCGCGAACAGCTGCCCCACCGAACGCTCGCCCTCGTAGGGCACCCGGCCGTTGCTGGACGGGTCTGCGGCTCCTGCGGGCATCAGCGGTTCTCCTCTGCGGCTGTGCGGCGTGACGCCGCCGCGGGTGTGCGGTTCCGGGGCCGGCGGGGGTCCGGAGGCGTCTGTGGGTTGTCGACAGCTCAGAATCATGCCCCTACCGGTCAGTCGGACACCACTCCGGGGCCCCGCCGGAGGGATGTGTCCCGGCGGCGGGGGTGCTCCGGGCGCCTCCGCCGGGGCCTGCCGGAGGTCGTCGTCCCCGGTCCTCGGATGCCTCGGTCGGGCCCGCCGGACCGTTCCCCCGCCCCGGTCCTCCGGGTGCCGGCCGAAGAGCCTTCCGGGCCCCGGCCGGGAGGCCTCGGTCGGGGGCTTCCGCCGGGGCGCCCCAGCCGGGGCGTCGGGCAGGGCTTCGGTCAGGGCGTCGGGCAGGGGATTCGGTCAGGGCTTCAGCCGGGGCGTCTCAGTCGGTGTGGCCGGGCCGGCCCTGGTGGCCGGGGCCTGGGTCGCCTTCCTCACCGGCCGCCGGGCCGGGCGACTCGCCGACCCTGGCCTGCCAGGCCGGGTCGTCCTCCTGGTAGATGTCGGGGATGCCGTCCCCGTCCACGTCCCGGTCCTCCTCCTCGCACAGCTCTCGGTAGTGCCGGTTGCGCAGCTTCAGCAGAACCGTGGCGACGACCGCGGCGAGCACCGAGCCCACCAGCACCGCCGTCTTGGCCCGGGCGGCGAGCGCAGGGTCGTCCGGGAAGGCCAGCTCGCTGATCAGCAGCGAGACGGTGAAACCTATGCCCGCGAGCACCGAGACCGCGACCATGTCGGCCCACTTGAGCCGCGGGTTCAGCTCGGCCCTGGTGAACCGGGCGGTCAGCCAGGCCCCGCCGAACACGCCCACCGACTTGCCGACCAGCAGGCCGATCACGATGCCCAACGGGGCGGCCTGGGTGAACACCTCGCGCAGTTTCGGGCCGGAGACGGCCACCCCGGCCGAGAACAGCGCGAACAGCGGGACGGCGAGGCCGGCCGAGAGCGGGCGGACCAGGTGCTCGATGTGCTCGCCGGGGGAGTGCTGCTCGTCGCCCTCCCGGTGGCAGCGCAGCATCAGGCCCATCGCGACACCCGCCACCGTGGCGTGGATGCCGCTCTCGTGCATCAGCGCCCAGGTCACGAAGGCCAGCGGCACGAAGAGGTACCAGCCGTGGACGCCGCGCCGGTGCAGGAACCAGAACAGCGCCAGCCCGACGAAGGCGAGGCCGAGCGCCCAGAACTTGATGCCGTGGCTGTAGAAGATCGCGATGATCAGGATCGCGATCAGGTCGTCGACCACCGCCAGGGTGAGCAGGAAGGCGCGCAGCGGGGACGGCAGGTGGCTGCCGACCACGGCCAGCACACCGAGTGCGAAGGCGATGTCGGTGGCGGTCGGGATCGCCCAGCCACTGGGATGCCCGCCGCTGCCGGAGTTCACCAGGGCGAAGAGGATCGCAGGCAGCGCCACCCCGCAGACGGCGGCGACCACGGGCAGCAGCGCGGCACTGGGCGTGCGCAGCTCACCCGCGACGAACTCGCGTTTGAGCTCGATCCCGGCGACGAAGAAGAAGATCGCCAGCAGGCCGTCCTTGGCCCAGGTGGCCAGGGAGAGGTTCAGGTGGAGCGGGGCGGAGGGGCCGACGGTGTAGTCGAGCACGCTCTGGTAGGCCTGCGGCCAGGCGTTGGCCCAGATCAGTGCGACGACGGCGGCGCCCAGCAGCAGCATGCCGCCGACCGTCTCGGTGCGCAGGGCGTCGGTGATGAAGGTGCGCTCGGGCAGTGACAGCCGGCCGAGGAACTGCCGGCGGCGGGTCGTCGGCTCATGGACGGGCGGCTGGTCGGTCACGCGGGACCTCCTGGGGCTGGGAGCGGCAAATGGATGCACGTGTGGTGCAGTTGCCGACCAGACTTCCCGGCGCGCCCTGTGACGCCCGCGACTCCCGTCAAGGGATCTTGATGCGTCCTTAATAGTCTAGCGGGACGTTTGGGTGACATCCGGATTGTCCTAACAAAGGACTTAATCCCTGCGGGCTGGTTTCGCACTCCGGAGGAGCAGCGGCCCGTACGCGGAACGGCGGCCCGTACGCGGAACGGCGGCCCGTACGCGGAACGGTGGCCCGTACGCGGAACGGTGGCCGCGTACCCGACGGGCGGCCCCGTGCTCGAACGGCGGCTCGGCACCGGACGGCGGCCGGGCCGCTGGGAGAAGGCGGCGGGATACCCGGGTGGGCCCCGCTGTCCGAACGGGTGACTGATGGGACGACTGTGCCCCGGGCGGTGATCACCGCCCGGGGCACAGTCGTCGTCTCAGTGGCGCTCGGCGGTTGCCGGCGCCGTGGGCTCAGCCGTTGTCATGGGCTCAGCCGTTGCCGTTGCTGTTGTCGGAGGGCGGCAGCTGGGCCTGGATCTGGCTCATCACCGTGCTGTCGGCCAGGGTGGTGGTGTCGCCGACCTCGCGGCCCTCGGCGATGTCACGCAGCAGGCGGCGCATGATCTTGCCGGAGCGGGTCTTCGGCAGCTCGCCGACCACCTTGATCTGCTTCGGCTTGGCGATCGGGCCGAGCGTGCGGCCGACGTGCGCCCGCAGCTCCTCGACCAGCTCGGGGCTCTCGGTGACGCCGCCGCGCAGGATCACGAAGGCGACGATGGCCTGGCCGGTGGTGGCGTCGGTCGCGCCGACCACGGCGGACTCGGCCACCGAGGGGTGGCCGACCAGGGCCGACTCGACCTCGGTGGTGGAGATGTTGTGGCCCGAGACGAGCATGACGTCGTCCACCCGGCCGAGCAGCCAGATGTCCCCGTCCTCGTCCTTCTTGGCGCCGTCACCGGCGAAGTAGCGGCCCTCGAAGCGCGACCAGTAGGTGTCGATGTAGCGCTGGTCGTCACCCCAGATGGTGCGGAGCATGGACGGCCACGGCTCGGTGAGCACCAGGTAGCCGCCGGAGCCGTTCGGCACCTCGACGGCGTTGTCGTCCACCACGGTGGCCGCGATGCCCGGCAGGCCGCGCTGGGCCGAGCCCGGCTTGGTCTCGGTGACGCCCGGCAGCGGGCTGATCATGATGGCGCCCGTCTCGGTCTGCCACCAGGTGTCCACGATCGGACAGGTGCCGCCGCCGATGTGCTCGCGGTACCAGACCCAGGCCTCGGGGTTGATCGGCTCGCCGACGCTGCCCAGCACCCGCAGCGAGGACAGGTCGAACTTCGCGGGGATGTCGTCGCCCCACTTCATGAAGGTGCGGATCGCGGTCGGCGCGGTGTAGAGGATGGTCACGCCGTACTTCTGGACGATCTCCCAGAACCGGCCCTGGTGCGGGGTGTCCGGGGTGCCCTCGTAGATGACCTGGGTGGCGCCGTTGGAGAGCGGGCCGTAGACGATGTACGAGTGGCCGGTGACCCAGCCGATGTCGGCGGTGCACCAGTAGACGTCGGTCTCCGGCTTGAGGTCGAAGACCGCGTGGTGGGTGTAGCTGGCCTGGGTGAGGTAGCCGCCCGAGGTGTGCAGGATGCCCTTGGGCTTACCGGTGGTGCCCGAGGTGTAGAGGATGAACAGCGGGTGCTCGGCGTCGTGCGCCTCGGGGGTGTGCTCGGTGGACTGGCGCGCGGTGATCTCGTGCCACCAGACGTCGCGGCCCTCGGTCCACGGGACGTCCTGCTCGGTGCGGCGGACCACCAGGACGTGCTCGACGCCGTCGACCTTGGTGAGCGCCTCGTCGATGGCCGGCTTCAGGGCGGAGGGCTTGCCCCGGCGGTAGCCGCCGTCGGCGGTGATGACGAGCTTGGCCTGGGCGTCCTGGATGCGGGAGGCGACGGCGTCGGAGGAGAATCCGCCGAAGACCACCGAGTGGGTGGCGCCGATCCGGGCGCAGGCGAGCATCGCGACGACCGCCTCGGCGATCATCGGCAGGTAGACGGCGACCCGGTCGCCCTTGCGGACACCGAGCTCCAGCAGTGCGTTGGCCGCCTGCGAGACCTCGTCCTTGAGCTGGGCGTAGGTGATCGAACGGCCGTCGCCGGGCTCGCCCTCGAAGTGGATCGCGACCCGGTCGCCCAGGCCGTTCTCCACGTGGCGGTCGACGCAGTTGTACGCGACATTGAGCTTGCCGTCGGCGAACCACTTGGCGAAGGGAGGGTTGGACCAGTCGAGGGTCTCGGTCGGCTCGACGGCCCAGGTGAGGCGACGGGCCTGCTCGGCCCAGAAGCCCAGACGGTCCTCGGAGGCCTGCGCGTACGCGGCCGCGGTGACGTTGGCGGCTGCGGCGAGCTCTGTCGGCGGGGCGAAGCGCCGCTCCTCCTTGAGCAGGTTGGCCAGGCTCTCGTTGCTCAACGCGCACTCCTCATCGAGTCATGATCGGGGGCGTTCCCGTGCGTGGGGATTGTCCCGTGTGTCCCAGCGCACAGCTCACCAGGCGAACGGGGCAGTTGACAAGAGGCTCCTGGGAATTGGTGTAGACCTTTGACCGATGGCCGACCAGGTTCCGGTCCGATTCACCGCGGAGGACCGGACGGCCGTTCGGGGGTGGGTGGGCCCGTGCCCCGGCCCGCCCGGCGGGACACGGACCCGGCTCTCAGGCGGCCAGTCGGGGGCCCTCCCCGCCGTCCCCGGCCGGAAGCCGATCATCCGCATTCACCCGTTCGGTCGATGCTGTGTCCGGCCGGTCCTCGGAGCCGGTCCCGGTGGGGTTCTCGGCGTGGTGTTCGATTCCGTTCGTGCGATTGCCGGTGCGGGCCTCGATCGGGCTGAACGTCCCGGCGGCCCGGTCCAGGACATAGGCCTGGGCCGTCGCGAAGTCGAAGTACATCCCGACCAGTCGCAGGGTGCCCTCCTCGACCCGGCGCTCCACCGCCGGGTTCGCCATCAACTGGTCCAGCTGCTGGACCACGTTGGTGATGCAGAGCTGCTCCACGACGTCCACCGCCGGCCGGGCGGCGAACTCCGCCGGGACGCGTCGGAGCCGGTCCAGCGAGCCGCGGCCGTTGCGCAACCAGCGGGCCAGGGGGGTGGGCGGCCCGGGGCGCTCGTGCACGCCGTCCAGCAGGGCCTTCATCGCGCCGCAGCCGGAGTGGCCGCAGACCGTGATCGAGCGGACCTCCAGCACCTCGACCGCGTACTGCACCGCGGCGGCCACCGAGTCGTCGGCCGCTCCGGGTTCGTGCGGGGCCGGCACCAGGTTGCCCACGTTGCGCACGGTGAACAGGTCGCCCGGGCCGCTGTTGGTGATCATGCTGGTGACCATCCGGGAGTCCGCGCAGGTCAGGAAGAGCTGGGAGGGCGCCTGCCCCTCGCGGGCCAGCCGGGCGAGTTCCGGCCTGATCAGCGGGGCGGTGTGCAGCTGGAACACCCGGACGCCGTCCAGCAGTCGGCCGTGCGGGTCCTCCTGCTGATCGATGCAGTGATGGCCGACCCAGGGCGTCCAGGCCCGGCACCGGTGCGGGCCCGGTGAACTGCCCGCGCGCACGGTGCCGTCCGGGTCCAGCACTTCGTCGTCCTGGCGGCGCGTCACCATCGAGACCCGGGCGCCCGCGTCCTGGTGCGCGGCCCGCCAGGTGTGCAGCGTCTCGTACGCGGCGTGGTCCAGGAAGGAGCCGTCGTGGATCACCGTGACCTCGGCCCCGGCGGGGATGCCGGCCAGCGCCCGGCTGAGCCGGGGCACGGCGGTGAAGGTGAGCGGGCCGTGCGTCCGGACGGTGACCGTCCCCTCGGGGCCGGTCTCCACGTCCACGTGGGCGCGGGTCAGCCGGTAGAGCGCGAGCAGTACGGCGGCGCCGGCGCCGATCGCGACGCCCCACAGCACGCCGGCGGCCACCACGCCGAGCACGGTGATCAGGTAGACGGGGAACTCGCGGTGCCGGTGCACCCTGCGGATGTGCGCGAAGCTCACCATCTGCAGCCCCACCACCAGCACCAGCGCGGCGAGCGCGGCCAGCGGGATGTGGCGCAGACCGCCGGTCAGCGCCAGCGCGGCGGCCAGCACCCAGACGCCGTGCAGCACCGAAGCCCACCTGGTCCGGCCACCGGCCCGCACGTTGGCGGTGCCGCGCACCGCGCCCCCGGCGACCGGCAGCCCGCCGACCAGGCCGCTCACCAGATTGGCGAGGCCCTGGCCGCGCAGTTCGCGGTCGAGGTCGCCGGTGCGCCGGGACATCCGGTCGATCGCGACGGCGGACAGCAGCGACTCCACGCTGGCCACGGCGGTGACGGTGAGGACGGCGGCGAGCAACCCGAGGACCGGGCCGTGCGGAAGCGCGGGCAGGAGCGACTGCGGGCGCCAGGCGGGCAGCTCGATGTGGGCGAGCCGCAGGTCCAGGGCGAGGACGAGGGCGGTGGCCAGCGCGACCCCGGCCAGCGGGCCGGGCACCTTGGTCAGCCGGGCGCCGAACTCGCCGGCACGACCGGGGAGTCGGCCGAGCCGGGGCCAGCCGACCAGGACGGCGACGGTCACCGTGCCGGCCAGCACCGCGGCCGGGTGCGGGCCGGACAACTGGCCTGGAAGGGCCAGGATGTTGGCGATCGCGGAGCTCTGCGGGGAGCCGCCGAGGACGACGTGGAGCTGCGCGATCGCGATGGTGATCCCGACCCCGGCCAGCATGCCGTGCACGATCGCGGGCGAGACGGCGAGCGCCGTTCGGGCCACCCGACGTGCGCCGAGGAGGAGTTGGAGCAGGCCGGCGGCGACGGTGATGGCACAGGTGGCCTGCCAGCCGTACCGGGCGATCAGCCCGGCGGTGATCACCGTCAGCGCCGCCGAGGGGCCGCTGACCTGGAGCGGTGTGCCGCCGAACAGCCCGACCACGATCCCGCCCACGGCCGCGGCGGCCAGGCCGGCGGTGAGCGGGGCGCCGGTGGCGAGCGCGATGCCGAGGGAGAACGGCACGGCGATGAGGAAGACCACGAGGGACGCGGAGAGGTCCTGGGCCCACCGGATCCGGGGGGCCGGGCCCGGCGGCGCGTGGTCGGTGGTGTCGGAGGCGATGGGGGCGCTGGAGATGTCGAGGGTCATTGTCTTCCCGTCTGTCCGGGGGAGCGAACGCAGTCAGGTCCGGCGGTGAGTCCGGGGTGGGGCTCCGGGGCGGATCGGCTGTCGTGGGTCGCGACGGTGTGGCGGGATGGCGTGGGCGCGGCGGGGGAGTGCGGGTGTCACCGGCCGGCGTTGACCATCAGGCCCGCCAGGGCTCCGGGCGAGGTGCGGGACGTCTCACCGGGGGCCGCCGGGCGAACCATCAAGACTCGGTAAACCGAGGGTAATGAAAGCTTTGCACAGCGTGGTTCCGGGAGGGAAGCGGAAAACCCCCTGATTCACCCCAATGGGTGGTGGCCGAACGGTCGGGAATCTGCTGGTGGCAGGGGTCGTGGCACCAGCCGGCCGGGGACCGGCGACGGGAGCGGGGCCGGGGTCGGTCCCGGAGCAGGAGCACGCACGGCGAACGGGCCGCGGCCTCCCGGGATGGGGAGGCCGTGGCCCGTTCGGCTGCGGTGGTGCGGGTCAGACGTGGGCGCCCGCCGGGGCCGTGCGCCCGCCGTCGTCCGCGAACCCGCCGAGGACGAACTCCTCGTCCACCTGTGTCGCGAGGTCGATGCCGACCTTGGAGTTGGCCCAACTCTCCGCGTTGCGGCGGTGGAAGAGCACCGCCTGCTCGGTGTAGCGGCGCGCGTCCCGCTGCCCGTACGCCGCGTCGGCCTCGAACCGCAGCTCCTCCAGCACGGCCCGGTTGGCCGGCTCCAGGGTCTTCAGCGGCGGTTCGGCACCCTGCTCCAGACGGCGCACCCAGTCCGACTGCCCGAAGGTGGTGAGCAGGTCGGCGCCGACTTCGCGGCGCAGGAAGGCCAGGTCGTCCGGGCCCTGCACCTTGTTGCCGACCACTCGCAGCTGCACGCCGAAGTCGCGGGCGTAGTCCCGGTACTGGCGGTAGACGGAGACGCCCTTGCGGGTCGGCTCGGCGACCAGGAAGGTCAGGTCGAAGCGGGTGAACAGGCCGGAGGCGAAGGAGTCCGAGCCCGCGGTCATGTCGGTCACCAGGTACTCGCCGGGGCCGTCCAGCAGGTGGTTGAGCAGCAGCTCCACCGCGCCGACCTTGGAGTGGTAGCAGGCCACCCCGAGGTCCTCCTCGGTGAACGCGCCGGTCGCCAGCAGCCGTACCGAGCCCTCGTCCAGCGCGATCGGGCGGGCGCAGGAGGCGTAGACCGGGTTCTCCTCGACGATGCGCAGCAGCCGCGAACCGCGCCCGGGCGGCGTGGTTTTGATCATCTCGTCGGAGGAGCGGATCAGCGGGTTGCTGCCGCGCAGGTACTCCTTGATCTCCGGCAGGTGTCCGCCCAGCGGGGGCAGTTCGGCGGCCTGATCGTCGGTCAGCCCCAGGGCGGGGCCGAGGTGCTGGTTGATGTCGGCGTCCACGGCGACGACCGGCCGGCCCATGGCCGCCAGGTGGCGGATGAACAGCGCGGACAGCGTGGTCTTCCCGCTGCCGCCCTTGCCGACGAAGGCGATCTTCATCTGGGGACTCCGGCTCTCGCTCAGGGCCCTCGCTGCGGGCCGCCTGCCCGGGGTTGCGCGCGCCGCGACCCCTAGTTGGAAATCGTTATCGTCTCCGATAGTGGCCATGCTAGCCGGGGTTTGGGTTCCGTCGCGGGCGGGAAGTGAGGATTGCCTCTAATGGGTGATGCGGGGTTGCTGTTCCGGGAGGGGCGGCCCGTTCATTACTCTCGGGTAGGTGAGCACTGGAACTGATCCCCTCGCCCCGCTGGCCCAGCTCCCCGGGGTGCCCGACGCGGTGGCCGAGGTGCGCAAGGCCGTCGACCGCCTCTACGGCCACCGGGTGATGCGCCGCCGGGCGGCCGAGGTCACCTCCGAATCCGCGCTGCGCGGCGCCCGCGCGTCGGCGGCCCTGGCCGGGGCCGACTGGCCGCTGGAGGAGGTCCGCCGCCGCAGCGACTTCGGCGCGGACCCCGAAGCCCGGACGGTCGGCGCGGCCCTGCGGATCGCCGCCGAGGCCGGCCAGCTGCTCAGCATCTGGCGGCACTCGCCGCTCCAGGTGCTGGCCCGGCTGCACCTGCTCGCGGCGGGCGACGGCGATCCGGCGGCGGGGCGCCCGCGACGGGCCGGCGAGGGCGCCGAGGAGCTGTTCCCGCTGGAGCTGGAGCCGGTGGAGAGCGTCGAGGTCGACGCCGTGGACGGGCCGTTGCCCGTGCTGCCGCCCGCCCCGGGCGCGGAGGAGGTCGCGGCCCGGCTCGACCAGCTCTCCCGGCTGCTGGTGGCGCGTGCGGAGGGCCAGGGGGTGGGCACGCCGGCCCTCGTCGTGGCCTCGGTGGTGCACGGTGAGCTGCTCGCGCTGCGGCCGTTCGGCACCCACAACGGGGTGATCGCGCGGGCCGCCCAGCGGATCGTGCTGATCGCCGAGGGGCTCGACCCGAAGTCGATCTGTCCGACCGAGGTCGGCCTGGCGGAGCTCGGCACCGCCGCCTACCGCCGGGCCCTGGCCGGCTACCTGGCGGGCACCCCCGAGGGGATGGCGGCCTGGATCGCGCACTGCGGCCGGGCGTTGCGGCTCGGCGTCCGGGAGAGCACGGCGGTCTGCGAGGCGATGCAGCGCGGGATGGTCTGAGCGGTCGGACCGGGGCGGCGCGCGCTCCGCGAGGGGGCGCGCGAACACGCGGATGCGGCGGCACCTGATCCTGCCGGGTGCCGCCGCTGGTGCAGATACCGGGTGACCATGCATGCACCGGAAGTGCCGATCAGACGGGGATCCTGCCCGTTCGTCTGGTCCGGCGGCCCGACAGCGGGTCGGCTGCATGTGGGTGCCCGGATATCTGTACGTGCGGTCCGTGGGGCCTGAACTGCGTTGTCGGTTTGACCTCTTAGGTCCTGACCGGGTCTCGCGGGCCGTGCTTCATTTGTATCGCGTTTCGGGCGAAAGGGGAACCCGAAACGAGAAGTCTGTCCCGGTTGACCGTTTTGTCCAAGGAGCGCCGGGCGGCACGGCCTCAGGCGGCGGGGCGCCGCCGGCGGGCCAGGTACCAGATCACCCCGGCGGTCACCACGGCCGTCCCGACCGCCACGGCGGTCAGCACCGAGCCGCTCGGGGCGGAGAACTCGGGCAGCCGGCGCCGCAGTTCCACCGGCTTGTCGAAGACCAGCACCGGCCACTCCCGTGCCTGCGCCTCCTTCCGCAGCGCCCGGTCGGGGTTGACCGCCGACGGGTGGCCGACCGCCTCCAGCAGGGGCAGGTCGGTGGAGGAGTCGCTGTAGGCGTAGGACGCGGCCAGGTCGTAGCCCTCGGTGGCGGCCAACTCCCGGATGGCGGCGGCCTTGTTCTCGGCGTAGGCGTAGTACTCGATCTCGCCGGTGTAGCAGCCGTCCTCGACCTTGAGCCGGGTGGCGATGACGTGGTCCGCGCCGAGCAGCCGGCCGATCGGCTCGACCACCTCGGAGCCGGAGCTGCTGACGATCACCACGTCCCGGCCGGCCGCGTGGTGCTGCTCGATCAGCGAGGCCGCCTCGTCGTAGATGATCGGGTCGATCAGGTTGTGCAGCGTCTCGGCGACGATCTCGCGGACCTGCTGGACGTTCCAGCCCCGGGTGAGCGCGGAGAGGTACTCGCGCATCTTCTCCATCTGGTCGTGGTCCGCGCCGCCGACCAGGAAGACGAACTGGGCGTACGCACTGCGCAGGACGGCCCGACGGTTGATCAGGCCGCCCTGGTAGAAGGGGCGGCTGAAGGCCAGTGCGCTGGACTTGGCGATGATGGTCTTGTCGAGGTCGAAGAAGGCCGCCGTGCGCAGCCCGCCGGGTCGAGGGCGCACGGGCGGGCGGAGTTCTCCGGGCCCGGTGGTGTCGCCCTGGGACTCGTCGGCGTACTCGTCGGCGTTCTCGGTGGTGTCCACGGGAACCGAGGATAGAGGGAGCCGCAAAACACCCCGCCATTCGGCGTACTCGTGGGCGTGCGGGTTTGTGTTTCTGGCCGCTCGGGTACACCATGGAAGTCACGGATCGTTCGCGACCGTGCTAACCCGGTCCGGCTCCTCCCCCCCGAGCCGGGCTGTGGATAGACGACCCCCGCTCTCCCCCCCGGCGGGGGTCGTCGCACGTCCGGGGCCATTTTCAGGGCTTGAACGCCCCTCGCGGTGCGTTCGCCGCTGTCGTGCCGACGGCTTGCAGGGGGTGTCGTCACCTCGGCCCGCCGATCGACTTTCGTCACTCTGCGTTGCCATTTGCTCAGGTTCGTCGGAGATCGAACGGCTGGTTCCGATCGGTGCTGCGGGCCCGCCCGGAAGCGGTGTCGGGAAGGTGTCGAGCACCGAGCGGGAGTGCCTTCGAACGGGATGCCGAGGGTCGCCGGTTCATCTCGGTGACCCCCTTTCGTCAATTCTTCACCGATTAGCCCCCCGCCCGGGTGAACGTTTTCCTCCACAGTCCACGAGTTATCCACAGGCAATCGGAACTCGGATGACGGAATCCGGATCTCCCCCCACCGTGATGTCCGGCGGCGGTCGCCGGACAGGGCCTCACCCCTTCCATCCCCAGAGGGTCTGTCGGGCGGCCGTCCGCCGGAACCGTCCGACGTGCGCCGCCGGCCACCCCGGTGGCCGGCGGCGCGGAGGGGAGAATCCATGTCGACGCCGATCGCCGACCACATCACCGCCGAGGGCCCCGCGGTCGCCGGGCCGCTCGTCGTCACCGAGGACGACGGCCTGGCCGAGCACCTGCTGCGGATCTGCGCGGCGGCGGGCACCGAGCCGAGGCTGGTCCGGGGCGCGCCGCCGACGCGGGAGCTCTGGGAAGGGGCCTCGCTGGTCCTGGTCGGGGACGACCAGGCCGTCCGCTGCTCCGGGCTGGGGCGGCGCGGCGGGGTGCTGCTGCTCGGGCTGGACCTGGACGACCCCGGGGTGTGGGTCAGAGCCGTCCAACTCGGGGCCGAGCACGTGCTGTTCCTGCCCGACGCCGAGGCCTGGCTGCTCGACCGGATCGCCGACGCGGCCGAGGGCGTCGGCTGCCCGGCGGTCACCGTCGCGGTGCTCGGCGGGTCCGGCGGGGCCGGAGCCTCGACCCTGGCCTGCGCGCTGGCGGTCACGGCCGCGCGGGCGGGCCGGCGGACGATGCTGCTGGACGGCGATCCGCTGGGCGGGGGCCTGGACATCCTGCTCGGCGGCGAGCGGGTCAGCGGGCTGCGCTGGCCCGATCTGGCCGGCTCCCGCGGGCGGGTCAGCGGGGCCGAGCTGGCCCGGGCACTGCCGGCGCTCAAACGCCTCTCCGCGCTGTCCTGCCTGTCCTGGGACCGCGGCGACACCCTGACGGTGCCGCCGGAGGCCATGCGCAGCGTGCTGGCCGCCTCCAGACGGCGCGGCGGGCTGGTGGTGGTCGACGTGCCCCGCCACCTCGACGCGGCCGCCGGGCAGGCGCTGGAGCAGTCCGACCTGGCGCTGCTGGTGGTGTCGGCCGAGCTGCGCGCGGTGGCCGCCGCCGACCGGGTCGCGGCGGCGGCCCGGATGAGGCTCGGGGACGTCCGGGTCGTGGTGCGCCCGGCACGGGCCGGCGGGCTCCCGGCCCGGCAGATCGTCCGCGGGCTGCGGTTGCCGCTGGCGGGAGAGCTGGAGCCGGAGCCGGGCCTGGCCCAGGACATCGTGAAGGGCGTCCCGCCCGGGAGCCGGGAGAGCGGCCCGCTCGCGCGCTTCTGCGCGAGCTTCCTGAACGAGGTGCTGCCGCCGGTGCCGGCGGTCGGAGGAGGTGTGTACTGATGGTCCGTCTGCGCAGAACGGTCCTCCGGACCGGCTCGCCCGAACCGGGCGGCGGTGCGCGGGAGCACCGGCCGCTGCGGAGCGTGCCGCCGCCCGGCGGGCCGCCCGAGCCCGCGCACGAGCCCTGCCCGTACGGCCGGACGGCCCGCGAGCAGCGCACGGCGGCGCTGGTGGACGCGGTCCGGCTGCGGCTGGCCGAGTCGGGGGCCGCCCCGACGGCCGGCTCGGTCGCCGCCGCGCTGCGGGCCACCCGCCCGCCGCTCGGCGGGGACGAGGTCCTGGACACCGTGCGCTCGCTGCGCGCCGAACTGGTGGGTGCGGGCCCGCTGGACCGGCTGCTGGCGGCGCCCGACGTCACGGACGTCCTGGTGAACGGTCCGGAGGAGGTGTGGGTCGACCGTGGCGGCGGCCTGCGGCGAGCCGACGGAGTCCGCTTCGCCGATGCCGCGGCGGTGCGGCGGCTGGCCCACCGGCTGGCCACCGCGGCCGGCCGGAGGCTGGACGACGCCCGCCCGTGGGTGGACGCCCGACTGCCGGACGGCACCCGGCTGCACGCCGTGCTGCCGCCGATCGCGGCCGGCTGCACCCACATCTCGCTGCGGGTCTGCCGCCCCCGGCCCTTCACGCTCGACGAGTTGGTGGCGGGCGGGTCCCTGCCACCGGAAGGCGCGCAGCTGCTGGCGGGCATCGTGCGGGCCAGGCTGTCGCTGCTGGTGTCCGGTGGGACGGGCTCCGGCAAGACCACGCTCCTGTCGGCCCTGCTCGGCCTGGTCGGGCCGGACGAGCGGATCGTGGTCGCCGAGGACTCCGCCGAGCTGCAGCCGGCCCACCCGCACGTGGTCCGCCTGCAGAGCCGGCCGCCCAACCAGGAGGGACTCGGCGAGTTCACCCTGCGGGACCTCGTTCGCCAGGCGCTGCGGATGCGCCCGGACCGGCTGGTGATCGGCGAGGTCCGCGGCGCCGAGGTGTCGGACCTGCTGGCCGCGCTGAACACCGGGCACGAGGGCGGCTGCGGCACGGTCCACGCCAACACGGCGGCGGACGTGCCGGTCCGACTGGAGGCCCTGGGCTCGCTCGCCGGTCTCGACCGGCCGGCGCTGCACAGCCAACTGCGGGCCGCGCTCGACGTGGTGGTGCACCTGGTCCGCGACCCGGGCTCGGGGCGGCGCCGGGTGGCGGAGATCCACACGCTGACCGGAGCCGGTGACGGGTCGGCCGTGACCATGCCCGCGGTGGCCTTCCCGGCGTCCGGCGGCCTGCGTCCCGGTGCGGGTTGGGAGCGGCTGATCGGACTGCTGGCGGCACGCGGGGTGTCGCTCGGGTCGGGGCAGCCGTGATCGCGGTGACGGTGACGGTGGCCGGGTCGGCGAGTGCGGACGCGCGGGCGGTGGAACTCGCCTTCGCCCTGCTGCTGAGCGGGTGCGCCGTGGGCGCCCTGCTGCTGCTCGGCGCTGCGGGGCGCAAGGACCGAGGAGGACGGAGGTGAACAATGTGACGCAGAGTCAGCCTGCCTTCTGCTGGGCCGCAGTGCTGTGCCTGGTGGCCGTCGCGGCGTGGCGTGCGGTGCAGGAGCAGTTGCCGGGCGGGCGGCGCTCCAGGCTGGTGCTGGCGGGCAGCGGGCCGCCGGTGCTGCGGGTGGGCCCGGAGACGGTGGTGCGGGCCCGGGGTCGGCTGCCGGGGTTCCTGGCACCCGAACTGCTGCTCCTGCCGGCGGGACTGGCCGCCGGGCAGGCCACCGCCTCGCCGGTGCCGGTGCTCGCGGCGGCCCTGGCCGTCCTGCCGCTGCGCAGGTGGCGGTCGCGCAGGCGCCTGGCGGCGGAGGCCCGGCACCGGGCCGCGGCCGTCGTGGAGCTCTGCTCCGGCCTGGCGGGGGAGTTGCGCGGCGGGGCGACGCCGGAGCAGGCGCTGCACCTGGTGACCGTGCGGCTCGCCGCCGACCCGGCGGGGCTGCGCGGGCTCGGCGAGGAGCCGGTGGCCCGGCTGGCCGCGGGCCGCTACGGCGGGGACGTGCCCGCCGCGCTGCACCTGCTGGCCGAACTGCCGGGCGGCAGTGGGGCCGCGGCCATCGCGGCCTGCTGGCGGGTGGCCGCGGACAGCGGGTCGGGGCTCGCCGCCGCGCTGGACCGGGTCGCCGAGGCGCTGCGCGGCGAGCGGGCGCTGGCGGAGGAGATCGCCGGGGAACTGGCCGGGCCGCGCGCGACGATCGCCGTCCTGGCCGCGCTGCCGGGCATCGGGCTGCTCCTCGGCGCGGCGCTCGGGGCCCACCCGTTGGAGGTCCTGCTGCACACCCCGGCCGGGCTGGGCTGCCTCGTGGCGGGGGCGGTCCTGGAGGGCCTGGGCGTGTTCTGGACGGCACGCATCGTCCGGGCGGCGGCCCACGGCGCGCTGGAGGCTTCTCCGGGGCGGCGCGAGCGAATTCGAGCCTCCGGCCGTACGGCGCCCGGCCCTCGGGCGAGCGGGCGGGTCTGCGGGCTGTCGCGGGTGCGCGCACGGGCGCTCGGGGCGGTGGCGAGGTGATGCGGGGCATCGAGTGGGTCGCGCTCGCCCTCCCGGTGGGCGCGACGGCCCTGGGGTGGACGCCGGTGCGTGGCCGGGTGAGGCGCCGACGGGTGCTCGCCCGGGCCCGGGGCGGAAAGGGGACGGCAAGGCGAACCGGGCTGACGGCCACGGATGTTGGGCGCCGACGCCGGGCGGTCACAGCGGCCGTCGCCGGGCTCGCGGCGGCGGTGCTGCTCGGTGGTGGCACCGGACTGGCCGTCGGGGTGCTGCTGGCGGTGGGCGTTCACCGGTGGTCGGCCCGGGCGCGGTCGCCGGTCGACCGCCGGGAGGCCCGTGACGAAGAACTGCTGACCAGGCAACTCCCGCTGAGCGCCGAGCTGTTGGCGGCCTGCCTCGGGTCGGCGGCGCTGCCCTCGGACGCCGTGTCGGCGGTGGGCCGGAGTGTGGGTGCGCCGCTGGGGCCCCGGCTGGTGGCGATCGGGGCCGAACTGGCCCTGGGCGCGCCGCCGGAGCTGTGCTGGAGCCGACTGGGCGAGCAGCACCCGCCGCTGGCGCCGCTGGCGCGCTGCCTGGAGCGCAGCAGCCTCGGCGGCGTCCCCGCCGCGGGCCCGCTGATCGGGCTGGCCCAGGGGCAGCGCACGGCGGCTGCCCGCGCGGCCCACGCCCGGGTCCGCCGGGCGGCGGTGCTCGCCACCGCGCCGCTGGGGCTCTGCTTCCTCCCGGCCTTCGTCCTGATCGGCGTGGTGCCGGTGGTCGTCGGCCTCACCAGCCGCTTCGCGCAGGCGATGTGAACAAGAGCCGGATGCACGGACAACGACGGACGACGAACGACAGGAGGATCTCATGACCGCAGTGATCGCGATCGGGACCGGTACCGGGCGGTCGCTCCGCCCGCTGGCCGGGGCGTGGCGGCGGAGGAGCCGTCGGGCAGCCTGCCGGGTGCGCAGGGTGGCCCGGCTCCGGGGCCGCTCGGACGCCGGGATGACCACGGCCGAGTACGCCGTCGGGACGCTGGGCGCGTGCGCCCTCGCGGCCGGGTTGTACAAGGTGGTGACCAGCGAAGCCATCACGGGTGCGTTGACCGACATGCTGGTGCGGGCGCTCCATGCCACCTAGGACAGGCCGTCGAACTCCTGCCGGTCGGCCGGCAGGGGCCGGGAGGCCCCGGTGGGCAGGAGCACCCCGCGGGGTGGTCGTCGAACGCCGACGGTCCTCGGCCCGGCGGCCGGGAGGCGCTCCCGCCACCGCCGCGCGCGGCACGCTCCTCGACGCCGCCCCGCCCGCGCTCCCGGTGGGTGACAGGAGGCTGAGGACGGCTTCCGGCCGGGCCGGGGAGCGCGGCGCCGGCCGGGCATGGCCGCTGCGGCCGTGCGGCGACGCGGGCTTCGTCACCGCGGAGACGGCGGTGGCGCTGCCGGCGCTCGTCCTGCTCGCGGCGATGCTGATCTGGGGAGTGCTCGCGGCGTCCACGCAGATCCGCTGCGTGGACGCCGCCCGGGTCGGTGCCAGGGCGGCCGCACGCGGGGAGACGGACGCCGCCGAACTCGCCCGCGCGGCGGCACCGGCGGGCGCGCAGGTCCGGGTGGCCTTGGCGGCCGACACGGTGCGGGTCGAGGTGGAGGCGCCGTGCGCGGGGCCGGGAAGGCTCGGCGGGTTGCTCGCCGTCCGGCTCAGTGCGGCGGCCGTGGCGGCGCGGGAGGACGTCCTGGTGGCGGTCACGGCGGGAGGTGGTGGTCCATGGCCGTCCTGACCGGGCTGGGGGAGACGGCGGAGCGGGTGGCACGCGCCCGTGCGGCCCGAGCCGTCGCGGCGGGCGGGCGAGGGCCGGACGCCGGCTCCGCGACGGTCTGGCTGCTGGCCCTGGCGATGCTGGGAACGGCGGTGTTCGCCGGGACGATCGCGGTCGGCTCGGTGGTCGCCTCCCGGCACCGGGCCGAGTCGGCGGCCGACCTCGCGGCCCTCGCCGCGGCGGACCGGCTGCTGCTGGACCGGGACGGCGGTTGCGCCCGGGCCGCCGCGATCGCCGCCGCTCAGGGCGCCGGACTGGTGTCCTGTGCGGTCGACCGGTCGGCGGACGCCGTCGAGGTGGTGGCCGAGGTGGACGTCCGCGGGCTCCCGGCCCGACTGCCGGTCGGCCCGGCACGGGCGAGGGCCCGGGCCGGGCCGGTACGGGCCCCGGTCACCGGTCCCGAGGACGTGCCGGACGCCGGGCCGGTCGGGGATCCGAGCGAAGCTCCGAGCGGAGCCCCGAGTGCGGCGGCGGTCTCATGAACGGGCCGGCGCTCCACCGTCCGGTCCCGGGGCCGCCTCCGGCGCGCCTGGCGCCTCCGGACCGGCGCTCGTCTCCGAAGCATCCGAAGCGTCCGGAGTCTCCGGGCCGTCGGGCGCCTCCCGTCCGTCCTGCGTCTCCGCGGCTCCGGCGGCCCCGGCCAGCAGGACGTCCAGGAGCCGGACGGCGGCGGCCTTGTCCAGCGGGTCGTTCCCGTTGCCGCACTTGGGCGACTGGACGCAGGACGGGCAGCCGCGCTCGCACTCGCAGGAGGCGATCGCCGTCCGGGTGGCCGTCAGCCACTGGACCGCCCGCCGGAAGCCCCGTTCGGCGAAGCCGGCCCCGCCCGGATGGCCGTCGTAGACGAACACGGTCGGCAGGCCGGTGTCCGGGTGCAGCGGGACGGAGACGCCGCCGATGTCCCACCGGTCGCAGGTGGCGAACAGCGGCAGCAGTCCGATCGAGGCGTGCTCGGCGGCGTGGGCGGCGCCGGGCAACTGGTCGGGCGGGATGTCCGCGTCGAGCAGCTGGTCCTCGGTGACGGTCCACCAGACCGCGCGGGTGCGCAGCGTGCGGGGCGGCAGGTCGAGCTTGGTCTCGCCCATGATCTCCCCGGTGGAGATCCGCTTGCGGAGGTAGCCGACCACCTGGTTGACCACCTCCACCGAGCCGAAGCTGAGCCGGCCCTCGCCCCATTCCACGGTGGTGTCGGTGTCCAGGACGGAGACGGAGGTGATGTCGCGGGCGGCCGTGGTGTACGGCGGGTCGGCCGGTTCGACCAGGGCCACGGAGTTCTCCAGGTCGAACTCCCGGACCAGGTAGGTGCGGCCCTGGTGGAGGTGCACGGCCCCGGTGTGGACGCTGGTGTGGGCGGCCGCGGCGTCCACCGTGCCGAGCAGGCGGCCGGTGTCGGCCTCGACGATCTGAACCGGACGGCCGCCGCTGCCGCGCAGGTCCACCGCGTCGGCCGCGCGTTCGCGACGGGTCCAGTACCAGGAGCCGTCACTGCGCCGGCGCAGCAGGCCGCGCCGTTCCAGGACCGGGAGCAGCGGCGCGGTGGACGGCCCGAACAGTTCCAGGTCGGCATCGGTGAGCGGGAGTTCGGCTGCCGCCGCGCACAGGTGCGGGGCGAGCACGTGCGGGTTGTCGGGGTCGAGCACGGTGGCCTCGACGGGCGCCGCGAACAGCGCCTCCGGGTGGTGCACCAGGTAGGTGTCCAGCGGGTCGTCCCGGGCGATCAGCACGGCCAGCGCGCCCTGGGCCTCCCGGCCGGCCCGGCCCGCCTGCTGCCAGAGCGAGGCCCGGGTGCCGGGGTAGCCGGCCATCAGGACGGCGTCGAGGCCGGAGATGTCGACGCCCAGTTCGAGAGCGGAGGTGGAGGCGAGGCCGAGCAGTCGGCCGGTGTGCAGATCGCGTTCCAGGGCGCGGCGTTCGTCGGCGAGGTAGCCGCCGCGGTAGGCGGCCACCCGTCCGGCGAGCGGGCGGTCGAGCTGGTCCTGGGCCTGGAGCGCCACGAGCTCGGCGGCACGCCGGGAGCGGACGAAGACGACGGTGCGGATCTCCCGCTCGACCAGGTCGGTCAGCAGGTTCGCGGCCTCGGCGGTCGCGGTGCGGCGCACGGGCGCGCCGTGCTCGCCGACGTTCTCGGTGAGCGGCGGCTCCCAGAGGCCGAAGACCATCGGCCCGCGCGGCGAGGCGTCCTCGGTGACGGCGACGGCGGGCAGGCCGGTCAGCCGCCGGGCGGTCGCGGCCGGGTCGGCGGTGGTGGCGGAGGCCAGCAGGAAGGTGGGTGACGAGCCGTAACGGGCGCAGATGCGGCGCAGCCGTCGCAGCACCTGTGCGACGTGCGAGCCGAACACGCCCCGGTAGCTGTGGCATTCGTCGACGACCACGTAACGCAAGGCCTTGAGGAAGGAGGACCAGCGGGCGTGGCCGGGCAGGATGCCCCGGTGGAGCATGTCCGGGTTGGTGAGCACGTAGGAGGCGTACTGGCGGACCCACTCGCGCTCCTCGGTCGGGGTGTCGCCGTCGTACAGGGCGGCGCGGACCCTCGGCGGGGCGAGTTCGGCCGCCCGGCGGCGCTGGTCGGCGGCGAGCGCCTTGGTCGGAGCCAGGTAGAGCGCGGTGGCGCCGCGGCCGTTGCGGGCCTCGGTGCCGTCGAGGAGGTCGGTGAGCACCGGTGCCAGATAGCCCAGCGACTTGCCCGAGGCGGTGCCTGTGGCGATCACCACAGTCTGGCCGCTTTTGGCCAGATTCATCGCTTCTGCCTGGTGCGCCCACGGCTGTTCCACCCCGAGGGCGCGCGCCGCGGCCACGACCTCCGGACGGATCGAGTCCGGCCACGGTGAATAACGTGCAGGTCGGGCGGGAAGGTGCTCCGTATGGGTGAGCCGGTCGGACCGCCCCCGGCCGGTGGCCAGGGTCGTGAGCAGTGCCTCGGGCGGGCTGTGTCGGGGCGGCATGGGGACCCAGTGTGTCACCGGCGTGACGGAGAATCGTCGTAAGCCATCGTGCGGGCATGGCCGCAGGTGGTTGAATGTGGCCGTGACGGCCGTATGGCCGTGGGTCGCAGCGCTGAGGCTTGCCACGCGTTGGCGGGGCGCGCCCGGGCTCGCGACCATGCGGTGGCGGCCGTCCGGCCGAGGATCGCACATGACGTAGCAAGGCAAGGTGCTGGAGGTTCCGTGGACCTGTCCCTGTCGACCCGTTCAGTCGGCGATCGTACGGTCGTCGAGGTTGGCGGCGAGATCGATGTGTACACCGCCCCGAAGCTGCGGGAGCAGCTGGTCGAGCTCGTCAACGACGGCAAGTACCACCTCGTCGTCGACATGGAGGGCGTCGACTTCCTCGACTCGACCGGCCTCGGTGTGCTGGTCGGCGGTCTGAAGCGGGTGCGCGCCCACGAGGGCTCGCTGCGCCTCGTCTGCAACCAGGAGCGCATCCTGAAGATCTTCCGCATCACCGGCCTGACCAAGGTCTTCCCGATCCACACCTCGGTGGACGACGCGGTCAACGCGACCGACTGACGCGGCCGGGCCGGCCCGGGTGGCCGGCCCGCTCGTTTCCTCGCGTCCGGGAGCCCGGGTCCGTGCGGCCCGGTGCGTCCACGGACGCCCCTGGGCCGGTTCCGCCGGCCCGCAGGGGCCGGACCTCCGGCCCCGGTCGGAGCACCCCGAGGGGGAGAGATGGCAACCGTCGAACTTCGATTCAGCGCGCTTCCCGAGCATGTGCGGACGGCCCGACTGGTCGCCGCGGCCGTCGCCAGACGGGCCGGGGTCGACGAGTCGGTGCTCGACGAGGTCCGGCTCGCGGTCGGCGAGGCGTGCTCCCGCGCAGTCGGGCTGCACCAGCGCGGCGGCATCGGCGGCACGGTCCGGGTCGCGCTGACCGATCAGGAGAAGCGTTTCCTCATCGAGGTCGAGGACGAGGCCGGCGCCGCCGCCGTCCCGGCCTCCGGCGCCGCCGTGGGCGGCGACCCGGACGAGGACACCCTGGGCCTCGCCGTGATCACCGGCCTGGTCGAGGACCTGGAGGTCACCAACGGCACGGACGGTGGCCTGATCCGGATGAGCTGGCCGGTCTCGGTCCCCTCCGTCGCGGTCTGAGGCGCCGCCGGCGCCGCTTTCGCGCTTCCGCACGCCCGCGAGGGCTGGAGCCCGGCTCCCGGGCAGGGCGTCGACGCGTGGTTATCCCGGCGGTCGGCTGCTCCCGGACGACCGGGTCCACTCGTCGATCGGGCCTCGTCGCGATGGACGGCGTCCGGGTGGGTTCGCATCCCGTCACCCGGACGACCGGGCAGGCCGCCGGGACATCGGCAGCCGCCTCGACCTCCGAAGCGTTCCGGGCCGAGCTGCCGGTCGGCCGTCGGCGGGCACCCGGGGCGAGGAGGTCCGCGTCGGCATGCCCGTAGGCCGGCTGTGCGAGGACGCGCCCTCCTCTGCCGGCGCAGCAGCAGCGGCCGACCTCGCCCGTCGTTCCGCTCGACAGCGATCCCGTTCGGCAGCGATCCCGCATGACATCGAGCATCGGCACGGGCAGCGGGCGGCAGGCAGCGGGGGAGGGAAACCGGAAATCGGGGAACGGACACCGGCCGTGTAGGTTCGACGACCGATGACGACCGAAACCGAAAGGCTCCTCCCGGTGAACAAGCGACTGCTGGCCGTACCCGCCCTCGGCGTGCTGCTCGCGTTCGGTGCCGTCGGCTGTGGCGGCGACGACAACAACAGCAAGCAGCTGGAGTCCTGGGCGTCGACCGTCTGCGGCGCCGCCAAGGACCCGATCTCCCAGGCGCAGGCCGCGCTCGCCGACACCGGCCAGGTGAAGACCGGCGAAGTCCCCGCCGACCTCCAGAAGCGGCTCTCCACGGACATCGGGCGGCTGGCCAAGACCAACCAGGACATAGCCGCCGCCATCGACGGTGCCGGGGCGCCCAAGGTGCAGGACGGCGCGACCCTCCAGAAGGACACCGTCGACGAGCTGAAGAAGGCGGCCGACGGCTACGTCGAGGTCCAGAAGAAGCTGGACGCGCTGCCCAACACCGACCAGGCCAAGTTCGCCGACGGGCTGCGCAGCGTGGCCGACCAGGTGCAGCAGCTGGCCTCGCTCTCCACCCAGGCGCAGAGCAAGCTCCAGCGCGGCGATCTCGGCGCGGCGATGGCCAAGCAGGAGGGCTGCAAGCCGTCCCCGACCACCGCCCCGACCGGCGGTGCCACCGGTGGTGCCACCGGTGGTGCGGGTGCCGGCGCGAGCGGCACCCCGGCCCCGGGCGGTGCGGGAACGACCCCCGCCCCCGGCGCCACCGACACCCCGGGCGCCCCGGCCACCACCCCGGCGCCCGGCGCGACCGACAGTGCGAGCCCGGCCGCTGCCGGCGCGACCACCGCTCCGTCCGCCCCGGCCGGCACCCCGGCGAACCCCGCCCCCAGCGCGAGCTGAGCCCCCCGGCGGACCGCACGATCCGACGCGCCCGCCCCCGAAACCGGCCCGTCCCCGGCCCGGGACCGGCTGGTGAGGGGCGGCGCGTCGGTCATGACGAAGTCACGCGGGCCGGGGCGCCCTCGTGGAGCCGCCGGCGCTGCCCGCCGCCGACCCCGTGACCGCGAGCCGCCTCCGCGAGCCGCTGCGAGCCGCCGCCGGCCGCCGCTGTCGAACGACTCGGCGCCCCCGGCAGGGCGGCGCGCGGTGGCTCCCGGGGGCGTGCGTGGTGGTGCGGGCTTCCGTCCGATGGCCGCGGGACGCAGCGGCGGCCGCGGGGTGGGCGCCGGGGGACAATGGCGGGGTGATCAGTAGCCCCGTTCTCGACCCGACCCGCCTCGCCAAGTTCCGCGAGGCGCTGCTCGCCGCCTCGTTCACCGCCGACGGGTGCCTGGACCTGCTCGGGCCCATCGGCTATTCGGCGTTGGCCCGCAGCGAGGCGGTCCCGGCACTGCGGGCGACCCGCGGTGGCAGCCCGCTGGAGACGCTGGTGCGGCTGTTCCTGCTCCAGCAGCCGGTCCCGTACCGGGCGGCCGCCGCCGCGCTGCCGGTGGAGGACTGCCTGGCGGACGGCTGGCTGCGCCCCGACGGCGATCTGGTGCGCGCCACCGTCGACGTCCGGCCGTACGCCAACGAGGTGGCCGGGATGCCCAGTTCGGATGCCTGGGTGGTCTCCGACCTGGGCTGCGCGGTGGGCGGCGCGGGCGGCATCGGCTCCGGTGAGACCGCGCACGGGGTGGCCCGCAAGGACCTGGTGCTGGGCGTCGGCGGTGCCTCCACCACGCTGGCCAACATCACCGTGCGCCGTCCCGTCCGGGCCGCGCTGGACCTCGGTTCGGGCTCCGGTGTCCAGGCGCTGCACGCGGCCCGCCACGCCGGGACCGTCACCGCCACGGACCTCAATCCGCGCGCGCTGCGCTTCACCGAGCTGACCCTGGCACTGTCCGGTTTCGACAACACCGAGGTGTCCACCGGAAGCCTCTTCGAGCCGGTCGGGGAGCGGAAGTTCGACCTGATCGTCTCCAACCCGCCGTTCGTCATCTCGCCGGGCGGCCGGTTCACCTACCGCGACGGCGGCATGGCCGGGGACGACCTGTGCCGCAGCCTGGTCCGCTCGGCCGCCGACCACCTGGAGCCCGGCGGCTACTGCCAGCTCCTCGCCAACTGGCAGCACGTCAAGGGCGAGGACTGGCAGGAGAGGCTGGCCGGCTGGGTCGCGGGCACCGGCCTGGACGCCTGGGTCGTCCAGCGCGAGGTCCAGGACGTGGCCCAGTACGCCGAGTTGTGGCTGCGCGACGGCGGTGACCACCGCGGCCCCGGCGGCGACTACCAGGCCCGGTACGGCGAGTGGCTGGACGCCTTCGAGGCGGGCCGGGTCGAGGGCATCGGGATGGGCTGGATCACCCTGCGGGCGAGCGGCGCCGAGCGTCCGACCGTCCGGGTGGAGGAGTGGCCGCACCCGGTGGAGCAGCCGCTGGGCCCGCACATCGAGGCCTGGTTCGACCGGCAGGACTTCCTCCGCTCGCACGACGACGCGGGCCTGCTCGCGGCCCGCTACGTGCTGGCCGACGAGGTGGTCCAGGAGCAGGTCGGCGCGCCGGGCGCGGAGGACCCGGAGCACGTGATCCTGCGTCACAACCGGGGCATGCGGCGCGCCACCAAGGTGGACACCGTGGGCGCCGGGTTCGTCGGGGTCTGCGACGGGACGCTGTCGGCGGGCGAGATCGTGGACGCCATCGCGCAGCTGCTCGGCGAGGACCGGGTGGTCCTGCGGGACCGGGTGCCGGAGTCGCTGCGCCTGCTGACCGAGCAGGGGTTCATCGACCCGGTCCGCTGAGGCCCGACCCGGCGCGGCCCGACGCGTCCCGACCCGGCGCGTCCCGACGCGTCCCGGCGCGGCCCGGCCCGTCCCGACGCGTCCCGGCCCTCCGTGGCCGGATTCACCGTGCCCGGTTGCGCCGTGCCCGGTTGCGCCGTGCCCGGACCCCGGCCCTCCGTGACCGCACCCGCCGAGACCTGACCGGTTCACTCGCCCGTACCCCCTGGTTCGTCCGGCCGCCGCCGGGTGGCAGTCTCCCGTTGGCTCTCCACTGTGAAGCTCTGTCCACAGGCTGTGGACAGAGCTGGGGAGCCGGGGGCCAGGGGTGGACACGACGACGGCGATGGTGGGCGGGTCGGTGCTCGCCCTCTTCGGTGGCGTGCTGCTGCTCTGGTGCGCCGCCGAGGTGGGCTTGCGCCTGCGGGTGCGCCGCCGGGGGGCGGCGGCGTTGGCCACCGTGATGGCCGAGGACGACGTGCACGGCCAGCTGGACAGTGCTCCGCTGCTCTCCTTCTCGGTGCCGCCCTCGGTCGGCGGCGCCGGCGCGTGCGGGATCGCCGGGCTGGTCATCGCCCGTCCGCGGGGGCACACCCCGCTGCGCCGTCCGGACCGCTTCGCGCCCGGAGCCTCGGTGCGGATCTGTTACGACCCGCAGCGCCCGAGCCGGGTGGTGCTGGCCGCGGGCGAGGTCGGGCGGGCCGCCGTCGTGGACCTGCTGTGGAGCGTCCTGGGCATGGGCTGCCTGGCGGCGGGCGCCGGGCTCCTGGCCGTGGCCGGCGGCTGAGCCCCGCCCCCGCCTCGCTCCGCCCCGCCCCCGCCCCGCGAGAACCCGTCGATTTTCCGTTGACAGATCTTGAAATCCGTCATTCCATCCTCCGGAACCTGCCGAAGGCCCCCCTCCGCGGGGCGCGAACCTCCGTCATCGGGTTACCGTTCGAGTGGCGTCGGTGAGCCCGGCAAGTGAAAAAGCGGGATCCGTCCGTTTGACAAGGGTGGCCGGGGTACGGTCACACTCCGCTGGTGGGGGTGTCGTGCCGCGGCAGCCCCGGGGCGGTGGAGGGGTCGGGCGGAGTGCAGCCCGTGCTGCCGGCGCCGACCAGCCACATAAGGACCGGGAGAGAAGAGCGAAGGTGTCCCCGAGCAGCGAGACCGCGCACGGACAGCGACTCGTCATTGTCGAGTCGCCGGCCAAGGCGAAGACGATCAAGGGCTACCTGGGCCCCGGCTACATCGTCGAGGCGAGCGTCGGGCACATCCGCGACCTCCCCAGCACCGCGGCCGAGGTGCCGGACAAGTACACCGGCGAGGTGCGGCGCCTCGGGGTGGACGTCGACCATGACTTCGCGCCCATCTACGTGGTCAACGCGGACAAGAAGTCCCAGGTCAGCAAGTTGAAGTCGCTGCTCGCGGAGTCCGACGAGCTCTTCCTCGCCACCGATGAGGACCGCGAGGGCGAGGCCATCGCGTGGCACCTCCAGCAGGTGCTCAAGCCCAAGGTGCCGGTGCACCGCATGGTGTTCCACGAGATCACCAAGTCGGCGATCCAGGAGGCCGTGGCCAACCCGCGCGAGCTCAACCAGCGACTGGTCGACGCCCAGGAGACCCGCCGCATCCTCGACCGGCTGTACGGCTTCGAGGTCTCGCCGGTGCTGTGGAAGAAGGTCATGCCGAAGCTGTCGGCGGGCCGGGTGCAGTCCGTCGCCACCCGACTGGTGGTCGAGCGCGAGCGCGAGCGGATGGCCTTCCGCGCCGCTTCGTACTGGGACCTGGTCGGCACCTTCGGCACCGGCCGCACCCCGGCCGACGCCGCCAACCCGGAGACCTTCGGCGCCCGGCTGGCCTCCGTCGACGGCAAGCGGATCGCCAGCGGCCGCGACTTCGGCCAGGACGGCCGGCTGAAGGCCGCCAGCGCGAACACCCTGCACCTGGACGAGCAGGCGGCCCGTCAGCTGGCCGCCGCCCTGGAGCAGACGGCGTTCGGCGTCCGCAGCGTCGAGTCCAAGCCGTACCGCCGCTCGCCGTACGCGCCGTTCCGCACCACGACGCTCCAGCAGGAGGCCAGCCGCAAGCTGGGCTTCGGCGCCAAGCGGACCATGCAGGTGGCCCAGAAGCTGTACGAGAACGGCTTCATCACCTATATGCGTACCGACTCCACCACGCTGTCGGACACCGCGATCACCGCCGCCCGGGCCCAGGTCACCCAGCTGTACGGTGCGGACTACCTGCCGGACGCCCCGCGCACCTACGCCAGCAAGGTGAAGAACGCGCAGGAGGCGCACGAGGCCGTCCGCCCGTCCGGCGACCGTTTCCGCACCCCCGCCGAGACCGGCCTGACCGGTGACGACTTCAAGCTGTACGAGCTGATCTGGATGCGCACCGTCGCCTCCCAGATGAAGGACGCGGTCGGCCAGTCCGTCACCGTCCGGGTCGGCGGCACCTCCGCCGACGGCCGGGACGTCGAGTTCTCGGCCACCGGCAAGATCATCACCTTCCACGGCTTCCTCAAGGCCTACGTCGAGGGCGCCGACGACCCGAACGCGGAGCTCGACGACCGCGAGCGCCGGCTGCCGCAGGTCGTCCAGGGCGACCCGCTGGCCGCCGAGCGGATCACCCCGGAGGGCCACGCTACCAAGCCGCCGGCCCGCTACACCGAGGCCTCGCTGGTCAAGGAGCTGGAGGACCGGGAGATCGGCCGCCCCTCCACCTACGCGTCGATCATCGACACGATCATCCAGCGCCGGTACGTCTTCAAGAAGGGGACGGCGCTCGTCCCGTCCTTCCTCTCCTTCGCCGTGGTCAACCTGCTGGAGAAGCACTTCGGCCGACTGGTCGACTACGACTTCACCGCCAAGATGGAGGACGACCTCGACCGGATCGCCGCCGGTGAGGCGCAGTCCGTGCCGTGGCTGAAGCGCTTCTACTTCGGCGAGGGCGAGGGCCACGCCGCGGGCGGCGCCGCCGAGGCCGGCAACGGCGACGGCGACCACCTGGGCGGCCTGAAGGAACTGGTCACCGACCTCGGCGCGATCGACGCCCGGGAGATCAGCTCGTTCAGGGTCAGCGACGACATCACCCTGCGGGTCGGCCGCTACGGCCCGTACGTCGAGCGCGCCTCCACCGTCGAGGGCGAGCCGGGCCAGCGTGCCGACATCCCGGACGAGCTGCCGCCGGACGAGCTCACCGTCGAGCTGGCCGAGGAGCTGCTGGCCAAGCCCAGCGGCGACTTCGAGCTCGGCCCGGACCCGGTCGGCGGCAACATGCTGGTCGCCAAGGACGGCCGCTACGGCCCGTACGTGACCGAGATCCTGCCCGAGGGCACGCCGAAGACCGGCAAGAACGCGGTCAAGCCGCGCACCGCCTCGCTGTTCAAGACGATGTCGCTGGACACCGTCACGCTGGAGGACGCGCTGCGGCTGCTCTCGCTGCCCCGGGTGGTCGGCACCGACGCCGAGGGTGCGGAGATCACCGCGCAGAACGGCCGCTACGGCCCGTACCTCAAGCGCGGCACCGACTCCCGTTCGCTCACCAGCGAGGACCAGCTCTTCACGATCACCCTCGACGAGGCACTGGCGATCTACGCCCAGCCGAAGCAGCGCGGCCGGGCGGCCGCCGCCCCGCCGCTCAAGGAGCTGGGCAACGACCCGGTCAGCGAGCGCCCGGTGGTGGTCAAGGACGGCCGCTTCGGTCCGTACGTGACCGACGGCGAGACCAACGCCACGCTCCGCAAGGACGACGACGTCGAGACCATCACGCCGGAGCGCGGGTACGAGCTGCTCGCCGAGAAGCGGGCGCGCGGACCGGTGAAGAAGGCGGCGAAGAAGGCCCCGGCGAAGAAGGCCGCGGCCAAGAAGACGACCACCGCCAAGACCGCGGCGACCAAGACCGCGGCCGCGAAGAAGACCGCCGCGAAGAAGACCACCACCACCAAGACGGCGGCGGCGAAGAAGACGGCGGCCAAGAAGACCGCCACGAGCAGGACGGCGGCCGACAAGGCCTCGGCCACCGAAGAAGGCTGATCCCGGGTCATCGCGGCCGGGCCCGCACCCCCGATCCCGGGGGGCGGGCCCGAGGCCCGTCGGGTCTGTGCGGGGTACGTCACAACCCGGTGATGAGCACGATCCGGAAGCGCGTTCGCCACATTCCGGCCAGGCCCAGCCCGCTACGCTGACCGTATGACGAGCGAGGAGCAGCCCACCCCCAGCGCCCCGGCCGCCAGAGCGGGGGTGTCCGACCTGCCCGAGGTCGCGCCCGCCGGGACTCCGGTGGACCGGGCCCGGGCGCTGCTGCGGACACGTGCCTACCGGCGCCTGTGGACCACCCAGCTGATCGGCGGCACCGCCGACCGGCTCGGCCTGCTGGTGCTGCTCGCGCTCACCGTGATCGCCGCCGCCCAGGGCGACCGGTTCGGCAGCCTGCCGCGCAGCCTCGCCTTCGCCCTCGCCGCGGTCCTCGCCGTCCGGGTGCTGGCGACCGGCCTGGTCGGCGTCGCCCTGCTCGGCCCGGTGCACCGGCTGGTCACCGGCCGACTGGACCGGCGCTGGACGCTGTTCGGCGCCGACGTGCTGCGCGCCCTGCTGATCGGCCTCGCCCCCTGGTGGAGCGTCTGGCTGGGCTCCGCCGCCGAGCCCTCCGGGGCTGCCACCTACGCCCTGCTCGCCACCGTGTTCGTCACCGGTGCCGCCGAGCGGGTCCGGGGGATCGCCAAGGCCGCCGCCGTTCCCGGCCTGCTGCCTCCGGCCAACCCGCACCTGCCGGTCGCCGAGCAGCGCCCGGCCGCGGCCAACCTGGAGAGCGTCCGGAGCATCGACCGCTTCACCGGCTGGGTGACCGTGCCGCTCGGCGCGCTCGGCCTGGTGGCCTTCACCCTGCTCAACAACATCGGCGCGGCCCTCGGCTCCGACTGGCTCCGCGCCCACCAGCTCACCTTCGCGGCGCTCGGCGCGGCCGGGCTGTTCGCCGCCGCGGCGGTCCGCGACCACCTCCAGCAGTTGCCCGGCGGCCCGGTGTCCGTCGCCCCGGTCTCGCCGCTCCAGGGCCTGCGCGCCCCGACCGACGCCGCCCCCGGCCCCGCGCTGAGCAAGGGCCGCACCGGCGGCGCCCCGTACTTCACCTTCGCCGTCGCGGCCGGCTACGCCGCGATGGCGGGCGTCGCCGCACTCGCGCTGCTCACCGCCGCCGAGCACCGCGCCGGGCCGATCGGCTACGGCCTGCTGGTGCTCGCCGCCGCCGGGACGCCCGCCCTGGGCGCCCGGCTCACCCGGGTCACGCTGCCCTCGCTGTCCCGCCGCCGGCTGCTCGCGCTGGCGCTGCTCACCCAGGGCGTCGCACTGATCCTGGCCGGGCTGGTGCTGGACTTCGTGCTGGTCCTGCTGCTCACCGTGCTGGCCGGGCTGGCCGCGGGGATCGTGATCTCGGCCGGACGCACCCTGCTCGCCCAGGAGGTCGAGGAGGCCCGGCTGCCGAAGGTCACCGAGCACCTGTTCGCGGTGCTCCGGACCGTGGTCGCCGCCGCGCTGGTCGTCGTCCCGCTGATCGCCGCCGCCTACGGGGATGTCGAGTACGGCACCGTCGAGCCCGGTTCCTTCACCTTCATCCACGGCGGCGCGGCCCTGGCCGTCGCCACCTCCGGGCTGCTCACGCTGGTGCTCGCCGCGGTCGTGCTGCTGCGCACCGACGACCGGCGCGGCACCGCGCCGTTCGTCCGGGACCTGGTGGACTCGGTGCGCGGCCCGGGCGGCCCGGCTCCGCGCCTCGGTGCGGGCACCGGCTTCTTCATCGCCCTGGAGGGCGGCGACGGCGCCGGCAAGTCCACCCAGGCCCAGGCGCTCGCCGAGTGGATCCGCGGCAAGGGGCACGAGGTCGTGCTCACCCGCGAGCCCGGCGGCAGCCCGGTCGGCCAGCGGCTGCGCGGCCTCGTCCTGGACGTCGGCAACACCGGCCTGTCGCACCGCGCCGAGGCGCTGATCTACGCCGCCGACCGCGCCGAGCACGTCGAGAACGTCATCCGGCCGGCCCTCGCCCGCGGCGCCGTGGTGATCACCGACCGGTACATGGACTCCTCCATCGCCTACCAGGGCGCCGGTCGCGACCTGGCCGCGACCGAGGTCGCCCGGATCTCCCGCTGGGCCACCGGCGGGCTGCTGCCCGACCTGACCGTCGTCCTGGACGTCGACCCGACCAAGGCCCGCGAGCGCTTCACCGAGGCGCTGGACCGGCTGGAGTCCGAGCCCACCGAGTTCCACCTGCGGGTCCGGGCCGGCTTCCTCGCCCTCGCCGCCGCCGACCCGGCGCGCTACCTGGTCGTGGACGGCAGCCAGGCCCCCGGCTTCGTCACCACCGCCATCCGGCACCGGCTCGACCGCGAGCTGCCGCTCTCCGAGCAGGAGAAGGCCGCCCGTGCCGAGCAGGAGCGGCTGGCCAAGGAGGAGGCCGAGCGCCGCGCCGCCGAGGAGGCCCGCAAGAAGGCCGAGGAGGAGGCCGCCGAGCGCAAGCGGCAGGAGGTGCTGGCGCAGCTGCGGGCCGAGCAGGCGGAGAAGGAGCGGCTGGCCGAGGAGGAGGCCGAGCGGGCCGCCGCCGAGGCCCGGCGCAAGGCCGAGGAGGAAGCGCGCCGCAGGGCCGAGGAGGAGGCCGCGCGTCGCGCCGAGCAGGAGGCCGAGCGGCGCAGGGCCGAGGAGGCCCGGCTGGCCGCCGAGGCCGCCGAGCGCCAGCGGATCGCCGACGAGGCGGCCGCCCAGGCCGAGCTCCAGCGGCAGCGCGAGCTGGCCCGCGAGGAGCAGCGCCGCCGGGCGGAAGAGGCGCTCCAGCGGGCCGAGGAGGCGCGGCTGGCGCAGGCCGCCGCGCTCGCGGCCGCGGCTGCGGCGGCGGAGTCCGCGGAGGGCCGGGCCGAGGCGCGGCCGGGTTCGGGGCCGGCGTCCGACGCGGGTTCGGCGTCGGGTTCGGGTTCGGCGTCGGGTTCGGTGGCCGGGGAGTCGGCTGCGGAGACGACGACGGAGCTGCGGGCGGTCCGGGACGTCCCGAAGGGCGCCCCGCGGGACGCGGCGCAGCCGGCGGCGCAGGCTCCGGTGGGCGGGCTCGGGGACGAGGCGACGCGCGAGCTCTCGCCGCGGGACCGGCAGGCGGCCGTCCGGGCTGCTGAGGCCGCCGAGGCGCGCAAGGCCGCGGAGGCTGCCGAGGCGCGCCGGGCGGCCGGCGGAACCGCCGGTACGGTCGACGAGACCGCCAAGCTGCCGGTGGTGCCGGCCTCGGCGGTGGACGAGACGGCCGTGCTGCCGAGGGTCCCGGCGGAGGCCGACCGGACCGAGGTGCTGCCGCGGATTGAGCCGGGCCGCACCGAGGAGCGTGCCGGAGGCCGTACCGGAGGCCGCACCGAGGGCCGGCCGGCGCAGGGGCCGCGGCGCGCGGAGCCGGTGGACAGCACCCGCGAGCTGCCGGTGGTCGACGCCGGGCCGACGGCCGAGCGGTCGCAGCCCGGTGCCGAGCGGCCGAGGCCGGAGTGGGCCGAGGAGACGCCGCTGGACGACCTGCCGAGCCTCACCGACACCCTGCTGGGCTCGCACGACGAATGGACGCGCTGGGAGCACGGCGGTCAGGGCCAGGGCGCTCCGTACGGCGGCCCGCAGGGCGGCGCGGAGCGGCCCGAGGGCCGCGGGGACGCACAGGACAAGGGTGACGGCACGGGTGACGGCAAGGGCGACGGCAAGGGCAAGGGCCGTCGCTGGGGCCGCCGGGGCTGACCGGACACGTGTGGGCGGCGCCGTCGGGGCAGGTCCCCGGCGGCGCCGCCGCGTTCCGTAGGGCCGCCTCCTCGCCCCGCCGTGACCCGGACGGAGCAGTGGGTGTCGGAACGGAGACGTATGCTCGACGGCGGGGAAGAGGCGCCACGAGCGCTGCCGTACTGAGCTTGGGAGCAGCAGTGGCCGTCTGGGACGACCTGGTGGGCCAGGAGCGGGTGGTCGAGCAGCTGACCGCCGCCGCCCGGGCGGCCGGGGCGACGATCGAGGCCGGTCGCGGGACCGCCCCGGTCGAGGGCGCGAACGCCTCCCTCATGACGCACGCGTGGCTGTTCACCGGCCCGCCCGGCGCCGGGCAGGTCACCGCCGCGCGCGCCTTCGCCGCCGCCCTCCAGTGCACCAGTCCCGACCTCGCGCTCGGCGGCACGCCCGGCTGCGGGTTCTGCGACGGCTGCCACACCGTGCTGGCCGGCAGCCACGCCGACGTGAAGTACGTCCGTACCGACGGCCTCTCCATCGGCGTCGGCGACATGCGCGACCTGGTCATGCGCGCCTCCAGCTACCCGACCGGCGGCCGCTGGTCGGTGATCCTGGTGGACGCCGCCCACCGGCTCACCGAGGCCGCCGCGAACGCGCTGCTCAAGGGCGTGGAGGAACCCTCCCCGCGCACCGTCTGGCTGCTGTGCGCCCCCTCCGTCCAGGACGTGCTGCCGACCATCCGCTCACGCTGCCGCCTGCTGGTGCTGCGCACCCCCGCGGCCGAGGCGGTCGCCGACACGCTGGTCCGCCGTGACGGCGTCGACCCGGAGACCGCCCGGCTCGCCGCGCTGGCCGGGCAGGGCGACATCGAGCGCTCGCGCCGCCTCGCCGTCGACGAACAGGCCCGCACCCGCCGGACGGAGGTGCTGCGTATCCCGCTGGAGGTGGGAGACATCGGCGGCTGCCTGACCGCCGCCCAGCGCCTGGTCGACACCGCCAAGGCCGACGCCGAGGCGCTCGCCGAGACCCAGGACGCCAAGGAGACGGACGACCTCAAGGCCGCCTACGGCGCCTATGAGGGCGGCAAGGTGCCGCGCGGCATGGCCGGCGCGGTCAAGGAGCTGGAGAAGCGACAGAAGAGCCGGGCCACCCGCACCCGCCGGGAGACCCTCGGCGTCGCCCTGCTCGACCTGCTCGGCTTCTACCGGGACGTGCTCGCCATCCAGCTCGGCTCCACCGGCTCGCTCGCCAACGAGGACCAGCGGCAGGCGCTGAACCGGGTGGCCCAGGCCGGTCCGGCGGAGAGCACGCTGCGGCGGATCGAGGCGGTGCTGGCCTGCCGTCAGGCGCTGGACCGCAACGTCGACCCGCTGCTCGCGGTCGAGGCGATGACGGTGGCGTTGCGCGCGGGCTGAACCCCCGATCGGGGATCGCCGATCGGGGATCGGGGATCGGGGGCGGTCCCGTCCGGGGCCGTCCGGCTCCGGGCCCTCGGGCCGTCCGCCCGGGCGTCGCTCCGGCGGGCGGCGGCTGTACGCCTCCCGGAGCCGGTGCGCCATCCCACCTTCGAGTGAACGAGCGACACTCGCCGGGCACACCGTCGTGTGACCGTCCACCCGTTGTGCACGCTGGGGGCCGACTGCGCCCGCTGCCGGGGCGGTCGCCTCCCGTGCGCGCCGGGTCCGGTTCGGCGCGACCCCCTCCAGAGGTGGTGCGTTCCGTGGTTCGTTCGCTCCTCGTCATCCCCTTGCTGGCCGCCGCCCTCGGCGGGCTCTGGCTGGCCCGGGGCGCCCAACACCGCTGGCGCGACCTGCGCGCCGCCGAGACCTACGAGCTGGCCGGCGACCGCTGGCCGATGCTGCTGCGGGCGGCGGGGGCGATGGTCTGCGGGGTGTGCGTCACCGCGCTGACGGTGCTCACCACGCTGGGCGCCTTCGGCGGTCTCGGCCGGGGCACCCAGGAGCCGGACCGGGCGGAGCCGGTCGTGGACGCGGCGGGCTCGGCTCCGGGCACGGACACGGGTGCCGGGACCGGTTCGGGGACGGCGGTCCGGCAGCAGCAGGCGGTGCCGCCCGCGGTCGCCGAGTCGGCCGCCGCTGCCGTCGCAGCTGCCGCGGCCCCCGCCGTGGTCAGCCGCTTCGACAGCGTCGGCCACCCCGGCGGGGGCGAGCTGCTCCAGTCCGCCGTACCGGGCCCCGACGGCCACCCCCGCAACATCCGGGTCTGGCTTCCGCCGCAGTACGCCAAGGAGCCGAACGCCCGCTTCCCGGTCGTCGTGATGCAGGCCGCCACGCCCCAGAAGACCGCCGACGCCGAGGTCCCGGACGTCTTCGAGGGCATCGGTTCGGCCCTCCAGACCGGCAAGTCCCACCCGTTCATCCTGGTCGCCCCCGAGGCGCCGAACGGCACCGCGCACCCCTGCGAACTGGTCGCCGCCGCTCCGGCCGCCGTCGCCGACGACGCGACGCTGCGCACCACCATCGCGACCTCCTTCCGCACCCTGCCGCCCGGCCCGGCCTCCTGGGGCACCCTCGGCGTCGAGGCCGGCGCGCCCTGCGCGGCCGCCGCCGGGCTCTCCCGGCCCGACCTGTACGGCGCGGCGGCGGCGGTCTCCGGCCGGTACGACGCCACCGCGCTCACCCAGACCGGTGCCGAGGCCCCGGCCGGCAGCGCCGCCAAGCTGCTGCTGGCCGCCGCCAAGGGCGACTCCGCCGGGCTGGACGCGGCTCGCAGGCTCCAGTCCGCGCTGAAGGCCGGCCCCGGAGCGGCGGCCAAGGCCGAGGTGCGGATCTCGGACAACGTGCAGGACTTCACCCCCGACCGGGAGCGGCTGCGGCTGGTCCGTCAGGCGGCGCAGTTTCTGGCCGAGGCGCTGGCAAGGGCGTCCTGAGGGCAGGTCCGGCGGGGCTACGCTGCCCGGTACCCCGGAACGGGTGCCGGGCAGCGGCGTTTCCTCCGGGGTGCTCCGAGGGTTGTTCCCACTGCGGGTGTTCCTCCGGTGTTCCCCGGTGTTCCCCCGGTTCCTTCGGTTCTTCCACGTGCTGGTCGGTTGCGGAGAGGTGGCGGATGAGGGCCTTCGAGCGGGCACAGGCGCGGGCATCGGTGCGGGCGCGGGTGCGGGCACGGGTGCGGGCACGGGTGTCGGCTGCGGCGCTGGTCGTCGTCGGGCTGCTGGCGGGCGGTTGCAGCGCGGATCCGGCCGGGGCACCGGCGGCCCCCTCCCCGGACCCGGCCGCCTCCGGCACGTCCTCGGCCCCGACGGCCGCGAGGGCCGGAGCCACCCCGCTGGAGCCGCTGCCCGCCGCCGTCCCGGCCGCGCTCGCGCCGTACTACGCGCAACGTCCGGTCTGGCAGCCCTGCGACAGCGGGTTCGAGTGCACGACGTTCCGGGTGCCGCTGGACTACGACCACCCGGGGGACGGGGACCTCACCCTCGCGGCCGCCCGCGCCGCGGCGGAACCGGCGGTGCCCGGGAGCGCTTCCTCCGACCCGTCCGCCTCTGCCTCTGTCTCTGCCTCCGCCGCTGCCGCTGTCGCCTCCGCTTCCCAGGACACGCGGCTCGGCTCCCTCCTGCTCAACCCGGGCGGGCCCGGCGGCTCCGCGATCGAGTACCTGGAGGCCGCCGCCCGGACGTACGACCACGAGGTGCGGGCCCGCTACGACCTGGTCGGCCTCGACCCGCGCGGGGTGGGCCGCAGCAGCCCCGTCAGCTGCCTGAGCGGCGACCGGATGGACGCCTACACCGCCGTCGGCCTGACGCCCGGCGACCGGGGCGGGGTCGACGCGCTGGTCGCGGCCGACAAGGAGTTCGCCGAGGGCTGCCGGACGCAGGCCGGGGCGGTGCTCGGCCACCTCAGTACCGTCGAGGCCGCCCGCGACATGGACGTGCTGCGCGCCCTGCTCGGCGACGAGAAGCTGAACTTCGTCGGCAAGTCCTACGGCACCTTCCTCGGCGCCACCTACGCCGGGCTGTTCCCGAGCCGGGTCGGGCGGCTGGTGCTGGACGGCGCGATGGACCCGGCGCTCGACTCCGTCACCGGCAACCGCACCCAGGCGGGCGGCTTCGAGACCGCCTGGGCCGCCTTCGCGCAGGACTGCGCCCAGCGCGAGGACTGCCCGCTCGGCCGCACCGAGCAGCAGGTCGGCGACCGGCTCACCGCCCTGCTCGGCGGGGTCCGCACCGCCCCCCTGCCCACCACCGACGCCGGCCGTCGGCTCACCGGGTCCCAGGCGACCACCGGCGTCATCCAGGCCATGTACGCCGACTTCCTCTGGCCCAAGCTGCGCGCCGCGCTCACCGATGCCGAGGCCGGCGACGGCACCGGGCTGCTGAAGCTCTCCGACGACTACTACGGGCGCGAGTCGGACGGCTCGTACCCCAACCTGATGTTCGCCAACACCGCGGTGAACTGCCTCGACCTGCCCGCCCCGTTCCACGGCCCGGAGGACGTCCAGCGGGCGGTACCGGAGTTCGAGCGGGTCTCGCCGCACTTCGGGCGCGACATGGCCTGGATGGCTCTGACCTGCGCCTACTGGCCGGTCCGGGCCACCGGTGCGGCGCACACCGTCCGGGCCGCCGGCGCCGCCCCGATCGTCGTCATCGGCACCACCCGCGACCCGGCCACCCCGTACGCCTGGGCGCAGTCGCTGGCCGGCCAGCTGGAGTCCGGCCGCCTGCTCACCTTCGACGGCGACGGCCACACCGCGTACGGCCGGCACAGCACCTGCGTGGACGGCGCGGTGAACCGCTTCCTGCTGACCGGGGAGGCCCCGGAGCAGGGCAAGCGCTGCGAGCGGTAGGGCGGGCCGGGCGCCGGCCGACCGACAGGTGGTTTTCACTTCAACCGATTACCGGTACGACGTTACGATGAGCGCCCCCTGCCACCCTCCCCTGCACCGGAGCTCATCGTGCTCGGAGTCAACGACCTGGCGACGTACGTCCTCGGCGCCCTCGTCATCATCCTGCTGCCCGGCCCCAACTCCCTGTACGTCCTGTCCGTCGCGGCCCGCAAGGGCATCCGCACCGGCTACCGGGCCGCGGCCGGCGTCTTCATCGGCGACCTCACCCTGATCAGCCTCACCTCGCTGGGCGCGGCCTCCCTGCTCAAGGCCAACCCGGCCGTCTTCGCCGTGGTCAAGTTCGGCGGCGCCGCCTACCTCCTCTGGATCGGCTACGGCATGCTCCGCGCCGCCCGCCAACTCTGGCGCGAACGCCGCGCCGCGGCCGACCCCACCACCGAGCAGACCCCCGAGACCACCGAGAACCCCTTCCGCCGCGCCCTGGTGATCAGCCTCCTCAACCCGAAGGCCATCCTCTTCCTTCTCTCCTTCTTCACCCAATTCGTCGACGCCTCCTACGGACAGCCCGCCCTCTCCTTCGCCCTCCTCGGCGGCATCCTCCAGATCTTCAGCTTCCTCTACCTCTCCCTCCTGATCTTCGCGGGCACCACCCTCGCCACCGCCTTCCGCCGCCGCAAGCGCCTCTCCGCCACCCTCACCAGCGGCGTCGCCGTCCTCTTCGCCGGCTTCGCCGCCAAACTCGCCGTCTCCTCCGCCTGACCCCCGCCCCCGGATACCGGGTAACGGATCACCCGCGAACCTGTGTAGACTGGCCCGCGTTGCCGCCACACACGGCAACGGTGCCGCCTTAGCTCAGCTGGCCAGAGCAACGCACTCGTAATGCGTAGGTCGCGGGTTCGAATCCCGCAGGCGGCTCTGTGAAAGCCCCAGGACTCACTCGCCGTGACCTGGGGCTTTTGCCTTTCCGCGACCTGCGGCAGGCGTCGACGACGCGCCAACGGCGATCATGCGCCGCATCGTGCGCGGAGTCGGCCGCGACGGAGCGGAGAGGCGTGTCCGAGGCCGGCGCCTCGGCCTGTTCGCAGCTGGTAGGGTGCGGCATCTGATTGGTCGCAAGCCCGGGGGGCCTGGTGCAGATCACTCTTCGTTTGGTGGACGCGCGATCCGACGAGTTGGGCGCGCTGGAGAAGTGGCTCAAGTCCGAGCGTGATCTGCGTCGTGTGGTCATCCGGCGCGAACATGCGGCCACCCTTCCAGGTGACATGGGAGTGCTTGCGGACTGTCTGCGCTTTGCCATCGATGCGGGACTGGTCGGAGTGCTGGCACAGTCGGTGATCGACTACTGGCGGTCGAAGGCCGCCTCCCGTCCGGCCGAGGACAGGCCGATGCTGGTCATCGAACGCGTGGATGCTCCTGACGGCACGCGGACCATCACCATCGAGGCGCGTGACCCCGAAACTGCCGAGGCGGTGCTCCGCGAACTGCCGCGTTCTCTCGGCAGTTCATGAACGCCGAGCCGCCTGCCGGAGAGAAGTCACGCGCCGTCCTCATCTCGTCCCGCATCTTCACCGACAGTACGTTCGCCGAGCTCGAGGCGGTTGAGCGAACCGTCGAGAAGGTGAGCGAGCAACTGCGTGATCCTGCTGTGTGGGGGCTCAGGCTCGATCACTGCCAGGAGATCTTGACGCACAAGAGCAACCCCGCCGAGATCCTCTCGGTCGTCCAGGCGGCGTCCCAGGCGGCGGAGGAGTGCTTCGTCCTCTACTTCGCGGGTCACGGTGTCGAAGAAGGCGGGCAACTCCTGTTGCCACTGACGCATTCCCGAGCCGACATGCCGAGCACCATGTTGGCGTTCGCCGACCTGATGAATGCAGTGGGCAGCGGGCCCGCGCCGATCAAACTCGTACTTCTCGACTGCTGCCATGCCGGGCTGGCCATGGACGTCCTGCCCTTCGAGCAGCACGTTGCCGGTGAGGCACCCGAGGGCTGCTACGTCCTCGCCGCCTGCGAAGCCAACCGAACGGCAAAGTCGCCCGAGGACAACGAGTTCACGGCTTTCGGCCAGGCCCTCATCACGTGCCTGGTGGCTGGTGGGCCACCCACCGAGCGGTTCTGGACACCGCGGCAACTCTTGACGCATGTCGACAAGTGGCTCACCAGCCGTGGTTACCCGCGACCGGTCACCAATGACTCGCGGGTGGGTGAACTGCCCTGGGTGAGGAACCGGCGGTTCGTGAAGCCGTTCGAGGCGGCCGGCTATCAAGCCGCTGCGCCGGACAGTGACAGTGGGACGCCAGCGCAACCTGAGAAGATCCAGTACCTCGGCCCGGACCCGTTGCCGCTGCCGATCCCTTTCCTGGGGCGCGACGCCTTGCTGGGTGAGGCGCGCCAAATGGTGCGCATGGGGCAGGTCCTTCCCGTGACGGGACGGGCGCAGGTGGGCAAGTCGGCGCTTCTCACCTCGCTTCTCGCCAAGGCCGACCTGCTGCCCGCGGGTTCCCTCCCGCCCGTGGTACTCGAGATCGAGCCCAGTGCGGCGGCTGAGAGCCCGCTGATGGAGGCGATCACCAGAGCGCTGCATCAGACGCTGGACGACAGCGAATTCATGGTTGCGGCCAAGCGTACGACCGATGGCCTTCTCGACCTCGTTCTGCCTCGTCAGGTCAAGGGCAGGAGTCTCATTCTTGTCATCAAGGCGTGTCGCATCGACTTGAATCGCCCGGAACTCCGTGAAGAGCTGGACGAGCTGCTGAGGCAGGAGGTCTTCAAGCGCGCCGCGGTCATCGTGGAGACCACCGAAACCGTTGAGATCGACGGTGGGAACCACCGGCCGAGGCCACTCGTCGTACCTGCGCTGGCCACATCGGACGCTCTCGCGTTGATCGGTGACTGGCTCGCCGGCGAGAATCTCGTGACCGATGTCAACGGCCTGGACCTGGTGGGCTATGACGAGATAGTGCGTCGTCCCGGGGTCATCGAACGCGCCGTCCGCCTGGTCTGTCGAATTCACCGCAAGGACGATTACGACAGTTTCCTCGCGGGATTCGACGCCCGTTCCCGGGCGGCGGTGGAGATTGGGCCTGAAGAGTTCGAAGAAGCTCTGATGGAGGCCGCAGAGCCGACCATCGCCAGCGTACTGGACAGGGCCTGGTCCACCGCGACAGGAATGGACCGCACCAAAGGCCAGGCCCTCCTCACCGTGTGGGGAGTCATCGACGAACTGCCACTCCCGGTAGCCGCGCTCCGGGGCATGGGGTTACCGGACAGTGTGTTGCGGGTGCTTTTCAACGAAGGAATTCTCATCCCTTGGCGTCCCGCCGCCGACTCGGGACCTCCAGCCGGGGATTCCCCCCGGCTGGAGGTCAGCCCGGTCAGTCGAGAGGCGCTCAGGAACGACCTCCTGCGTACGATCCGCTCCACCGCCGACATGACGGCAGGCGCCGGCGGGGAACGCCCGTGCGACGTTGTCGACCGGAACCTGATCGCTGCCGGGCGCCTGCTGGCCAACACGGTGCTGCCGAGCGGGGAGACGGAGGGGGAGTCGGAGGCAGTGCCTCGTGTGATCGAGGCGCTGCGTCGGGCCGTGGGATGGATCGACCGCCATGTCCCGGATGCGCTGCCGGGGTTGCGCGCGCGACTCGGCCTCTACGTCAACGGCGACTCCGCGGACGCGGTCCTTCTGCCGGTGGCGCAGACGATCGGTTCTGTTCCGCTGACGGAGCCGGCGAACACCTCGCCGGAGACGGTCTCGCGGACTGGCGCGGAGAGTGAGCGATCGGCTGCCCAGAATGCTGTGACGAACGGTCCAGAACCCGGCAACGGCGCTGTGCGGCGATGGGAGTTGATCGACGAACTGTACGCGGCGGCGGGACGCCTCAACCTGGCCTCCCGGGCGTCGGTGCAGGAGCCGGACGCAGCCGCGACCTTCCTGTCCGCGTTCGAGTACGCCGTATCGCTCTTGGAGGTGTGCGGTGAAGCCGCCCCGTGGCGTGTGCTTCGCTCCGTCGACCAGTGCGGCTTCCACGGGGCGCGCCGCCATCGCGCGCTTGCCCAGGTGGCCCCTGCCCGTGAACGGTTGACGCGACAGCTGGCGGCCCTCCACGAAGGTCCCGCCAACGTCTCGCTGAACCGTCTGCTGTGGTCGACATCCTGGATCCTGAACACGGCTGCTGCCCAGATTTCGGCAGACGTCGGCGCCGATGCCTCCGACAGTCTCGAACTGGCGGGGCAACTGCTGGAGGTCTTTCCTCTGGCACAGGACTCGCGGGCCCGCCAGACCCGGAACTGGTTCCTCTACAGGTTGGCAGGACTTCGCCGTGCGACGGCGACGACGGCGGACGAGCGACGGACAGCGGTGCGTTCCGCCTATGAACTCGCGAACGAGAACGCCCGTTTGGCAAGCGTGGTCCCGGAGCGGCAGCAGCAGTGGACACACAATCTTCTGGCAAGCGGGTACATGTACGCACAGGAGACAAGAGGGGACGGAGAGCGGCTGGAGCTGGCCCAGGAGACGCTGTCGGCACTTGAGGAGGCGTGGGGCTCCAGGGACGACTGGCCGGTGCCACTGGTGGTCGAGGCGGCCGGATTCCTGCGCAGGGTCCACGAGCGGCACGCGGACCTGGAGTTGCAGTACGCGGGTGCCCGGGAGGTTCTCGCTCTACTGAACGGCCGGGCCGGAAGCCTTGCCGATCGGGAGGGGCCCAGCGCCACCATGCCGGTGGACCACATGGTCGAACTGGCCGAGGCCAACGCGTTCCTGGCCTATGTCTACCGTGAGCGCAACGATCACGCGTCGGCCCGGCACAGCCTCCAACAGGGTGTACGCATGGCCCGGATCGCCGTGCGGTCCTTCCCCACCGGACGTACCTACATGACGTGGCTCCGGCTGCTGCGCACGAAGCAGGTCTGGTCCGGGGGCGGTCGTGGACGGACGCTGCTTCCGGAGCACGCCAAGGCCGTCGAAGAGGTCCGTCGGTGGCTCGACAGTGGTGAGGAGGTCCGGGCCGGGAATCAGTCGTTGGCCCTGCTGCACTTGTGGTGCTTGGACAGCGATTGGCAGCGGGAAGGGACCCTGGTGGTCGCGGCGCAGGCCGTGCCCGTGCACAACACGGGCTGGAACACCGGCCGTTCCTTGCAGCAGGTGCGAGCCGACCAGGTTCACCGTGGGCGCTGGAACGCGCTGATGGCGCATGAGCGGGTGTACGGTCCGACCTGGGCGCTGTACGAGGCCCGCATCAGGATCACTCGTGAGTACCAACGCTGGACCGCGATCTACAGCAGGCGCCCGCAGGAGGTCGATCACGGACCGGTTTGGGAACTGCTGGACAGGGCCGGGCAGTTGTTTCCGCGGAACCTGGACGTCATGAGGTCCCGTGCGTCCTACCACCGATACATCTGGGAGTACGGCGAGGCGGCCCGACTCCACGCTGAGGCGGTTCGGCAGGAGCGGGACGGGGACCGTTGGCGTCGTGGTCTGATCGAGGCGTCCGAGTGTCTGCTGAGACAGGCGATCTATGAAAAGGGGATCTCCTCCGCGGCGCGGGAGTCGGCCTTGTGCGCGGCTTCGGACTACCTGCAGGAGGTCTCCGAACTCCACACACAGGCCCCCCGGGTGTCGCTGCTGTCCGCTCGGATCGCCCTTGAGTTGGGCAGGCCGGTGGACTGGGACCTGGCCGACTCCAAGTTTGCCGAGCTGATCGGTGACGACTACGTCGGAAACGTGGGGCGCTACCTCAATGAACGTCGGGATCGGACGGCCGCGGACATCGACAGCGGCCCCGCGGCGGACTCCATTGAATGGGAGCATGCGGCAGCGCCCCATGAGGCACTCGTGGTGGATGATCTCCTTGAAGAGCACTTCACCGACGTTGAAGTCCTGATGTCTCTGGGGAGTCTCTACCTGCGGCGTTCTATCTTGAACGCAGAGCGGGATCCCGAAGCGGCCCGGTCCAGCGCCTGGCGCGCCTACAACTGCTTCGACGGACGCAGGGTCATGGAAGCAGCCGTCAACGGTCAGGAGAAGGTCGACACTGCCTTCATGCGCGGTCAGACCATCGCATGGGCGGCCGAACTCGCCGGCTCCATGGACCCCTTTCCCCGAGACAGCGGATGGCAGCGCGGGTGGCTCGATCTCGCGGAGTCCCGATTGCAGTCTGCCCGCAGTCGAAGTGCGGGTGGCTTCCACGAGTTGGTCTGCACGTGGGACAGCCGGTTGCGGGCGCTGAAAGCCGGGCTGAGGGAAAAATGACGCACTGTCATCGGTCGAGTACCGGTGCTGAGTGGTTCGTCCGCAAGAACGGACCGTGCCGCACTGCCGAAGGCCCGGGCCGGATGGGATCCGGTCCGGGCCTTTGTGTGTGCGCCGGCGGGTGGGGTCACTGGTCGAGGTAGGTGAGGGCGGCCAGGATGCGGCGGTTGTCGGTGGTGGTCGGGGGGAGGTCGAGCTTGGTGAAGATGTTGGTGATGTGCTTGGCGACGGCCTTCTCGGTGATGAAGAGGGCCTGGGCGATGCCCGCGTTGGAGCGGCCCTGGGCGAGGGATTCGAGGACGTCGCGTTCGCGGGTGGAGAGGGTGGCGAGGGCGGTGTCGCGGTCCTTGGCGGCCAGGAGTCGGGTGACGACCTCGGGGTCCATGGCGGTGCCGCCGGCGGCGACGCGGCGGATGGCGTCGAGGAACTGGGCGCCGTTGGTGATGCGGTCCTTCAGCAGGTAGCCGATGCCGCGGCCGCCGGTGGTGAGGAGTTCGCGGGCGTAGAGGGGTTCGACGTACTGGGAGAGCAGCAGGACGGGGAGGCCGGGGGTGGTGCGGCGGGCGGTGAGGGCGGCGCGCAGGCCCTCGTCGGTGAAGGTCGGCGGCAGCCGGACGTCGACGATCGAGACGTCCGGCCGCTGCTCGGTGAGGGCCCGGAGGAGGTCGGGGCCGTTGTCCACGGCGGCCGCCACCTCGTGGCCGTGGGCCTGGAGGAGGCGGATCAGGCCGTCCCTCAGGAGGAAGTGGTCTTCGGCGAGGACAATGCGCAAGGAAGCTCCATGGTCACCGTGGCCGGACCGTCGGGGGGACTGCTGACGGAGACGACCCCGTCGAAGGTGGCGAGCCGTCGTTCGACGCCGCGCAGCCCGGTGCCCCGGCGGGCGTCCGCGCCGCCGCGGCCGTTGTCGGAGACGGTGATGCGCAGCACGCCGCGATCGTAGCGGAGTTCGATTCCGGCGCGGCCGGCGTCGGAGTGCTTGACGACGTTGGTGAGGAGCTCCGAGACCGCGAAGTAGGCGGCGGACTCGACGGGCATCTCGGGGCGGCCGGGCAGGTCCGCCGAGACCTCGGTGGGGACCGGGCAGACCATGGCCAACGCCCTTACCGCGTCGGTGAGTCCGCGGTCGGCGAGGACCGGCGGGTGGATGCCGCGGACCAGGTCGCGGAGCTCCTCCAGGGCCTTGGCCGAGGACTGGCGGGCCTCGACCAGCAGGGCGCGGACGGCCTGCGGGTCGCTCTCCAGGAGGTGTTCGGCGGCGTCCAGGGTCATGCCCATCGCGACCAGCCGGGCCTGGGCGCCGTCGTGCAGGTCACGCTCGATCCTGCGGATCTCGGCCATCCGGGTGTCGACGGCGGTGCTGCGGGTGGCGGTCAGGTGGGCGATCCGGCCGGCCAGCAGCTCCTGCTCGCCCGGGGCGAGCATCGAGTGGACGTGGCGGGCGTGCCGGTGGACGGTGCGGGGCGCGAGCCAGAGCGCGAGCGGGAGGTGGAGCAGGCCGAGGACGCCGGCGAGGACGGCGGTGACGGTGCCCTCGATCGGGATGAACTCGTACCAGAGGCCGCCCCACTCGGCGGACAGCGGGACGCCGAAGAGGGCCAGGAAGACGCCCCAGAGGCCGCTGAGCAGGGCGGCGACCGGCAGGAAGGCCAGCACGCTGCCGAGGAACGGCTCGGCGAGGATCCAGTGGAACTCGCGGCGGGTCTGCGGGTCGCCCGTGATCCAGCGGTAGCGGGCGAATACGCCGGAGGCGCCCTCGGGCACCGGGGGCAGCGGGCCGGGCGGCCCCGGGAAGCGGATGCCGGACCAGTCGGTGGCCAGGGCGCGTTGACGGTCGGTCAGCGCGCGCACCCGGGCCATGGCCCGCGGGACCAGTCCGAGGCCCGGGCCGGTGAGGGAGATCGCGCCGGTGACGCCGAGGGAGTGGACGAGGGCGACGCAGGAGAGCCTGCTGAGGGTCAGGCTCCGGCGGAGGGCGGTGAGCCCGGCCGGTACGGAGAACCCGGCGGGTACGGAAGAGCCGGCCGGTACGGAGGATCCGGTGGGTACGGAGGATCCGGCGGGTGCGGAGAGCCCGGTGGCCTCGGCCGGTGCCGGGCTCTGTGCGGGTCGCGTCGTGCTGTCCATGGATGTGGTCCCCTCCCGGTGGTGCTGTCGCACGGTCCGGTCGTACCGGCCGTGAGGCCATTCTGGCGACGGTGGGAGGGTGTTGTCGGTGGGAGAAACTCCCCCTTTGGTCATACGGGATATCTGCCGAACGGCAGATGGCAGGAGTCCGCGGATCGGCCAGGCTTGCGAGCGGGTTCACGTGCCCCGGGGATGGGCCCGGAACGGTGCGTCCGATCACAGCCGCAAGGAGGATGAGGTGGAGCGACGTGCGAGATCCGGATACGGGACGGTCGTTCTCGTGGTGGCCGCGCTGGTGTCGCTCGCCGGTTGTGCCGATGCCATGGACGCCGCGCCCGAGGACAGGACCTTCGAGTTCGCCGGCAGGAGCCTGGACGTGAAGTCGCACGGTGCGCCGGCCGACCTGGTCGCGGTCGACCGCGAGGGCGTCAAGGTCACCCGCTGGTTCGACACGAGCGGGAAGGTCGGCAGCGTCAAGGAGTCCTGGACGCTCGAGGACGGGGTGCTCGAACTCAGGGCGGGGTGTTCGGGGCTGGCGAACTGCGACACGAAGTACCGGGTCGAGGTTCCCCGGGGGGTCGTGGTGCTGCGGGACGGGCGTGGGACGGAGCTCAAGGGGTGAGGGCGGAGAGCGTGCTCGAACTGGTGGATGTCACCAAGGTCCACAAGGGCGGAAAGCGGGCCGTCGACGGCATCACGATGCGGCTCGGGCCGGGAATGGTGGGGCTGTTGGGGCCGAACGGTGCCGGGAAGTCGTCGTTGATGCGCATCGTGTCGACGGTCACCCGGCCCACGGGCGGCCAGGTCCGCTACCGGGGTGCCGACGTGGTGGCCGAGCCGGACCGGCTGCGCCGGGAACTCGGCTACCTACCGCAGGACTTCGGGGTCTACCCGAACCTGACGTCACGGGAGTTCCTGTCCTACCTGGCGGCCGCCAAGGGGATCGGCGCCCGCTCGGCCCGGGCCCGGATCGACGAGCTGATCCAGCTGGTCAACCTGACCGAGGCGGTCAAGCGCCCGCTCGGCGCGTACTCGGGCGGCATGCTCCGCCGGGTCGGCATCGCGCAGGCGCTGCTGGCCGACCCCCGGGTGATCGTGGTCGACGAGCCGACCGCCGGCCTGGACCCGGAGGAGCGGGTGCGCCTGCGCAACCTGCTCAGCGAGCTCGCGGCGGACCGGGTGGTGATGCTGTCGACCCACATCGTCTCCGACGTGGAGTCGGTCGCCTCCGACATCGCGGTGGTCGCCCGGGGACGGCTGCTGCGCCGGGGCGCGCCGGACGAACTGCTCCGGGAGGTCGACGGGCGGGTGTGGGAGGCGGTGGTCGATCCGGCCGACCTCCTGGAGGTGCGGGCCCGCCACGTGGTCAGCCGGATGGTGCGGACCGGGAGCGGCGTGCGGCTGCGACTGCTCGCCGCCGAGCCGCCGCGGCCCGACGCGGTCCCGGTGCCGCCCGACCTGGAGGACGCCTACCTGGGCGTCATCCACCGGCCGGGGGAGCCGGACGGGGCCGAGCCGCGGGCGGTGCGGCGGTGACCGGATCGGTGCTCGCCGGGCTGGCGGTCGGCGACTTCCGCGACCGGGTGCGCCGGCCGGTGTACGCGGTGACGCTGCTCGCCGCGGTCGGGCTCGGCTACCTGGCCGTACCGGACGCGGGCGGCCACTGGACGATCATGGACGTGGGCGGGAGCCGGGGCGTCTACAACAGCGCCTACGTCGGTGCGGTCACCGCCCTGGCCGGCGCCCTCTGGCTCACCTTCGGCGGCTTCTACGTGGTGCGCAGCGGCATCGCGCGGGACGAGACGACCGGGGTCGGACAGATCCTCGCCGCCACCCCGCTGCGCACCTCCCAGTACCTCCTGGCCAAGTTCCTGAGCAACCTGCTGGTGCTCGCCTCCATGGTCGGCGTGCTGGCCGTCACCGCGCTGCTGATGCAGCTCGCCCGCGGTGAGGACCGCGCGGTCGACCCGGCAGCCCTGGCGGAGCCGTTCCTGCTGCTCTCGCTGCCCCTGATGGCCTTCACCGCGGCGGCGGCGCTCCTGTTCGAGACGGTGCCGCTGCTGCGGGGCGGTTTCGGCAACGTCGTCTGGTTCGTGCTGGCCATGGTGCTCGCGATCGGCGGGCAGTCGGCCTCCGCGCCGCTGGACGGCCTCGGTGTGCACCGGATCGCGCGGTCGATGGGCGCGGCGCTGGAGGCCCAGCACGGGACGGCCGACCCGGGCGGATTCAGCCTCGGCCTCACCAAGGTCGACAGGCCGCTGGGCACCTTCCGCTGGGACGGGTTCGACCCGTCCTCCGGGTTCCTCCTCGGCCGGCTGGCGCTGGTGCTGGCGGCGTTCGCCGTGGCGGTGCTGCCGGCGCTGTGGTTCGGCAGGTTCGATCCCGCACGCGGGTCCGGCGGGGCGGCCGCGCCGCCGGAGCCGGCCGAGGTTCCGACGGCCGCCGGGGCGGCGGGCCGGCTGTCCGGGTCCGACGGGACGGAGCCCGCGGGGGCGCGCCGGACGACCGCGCGGGGTGCCCTGCCAGGGACCGAACCGCGGCGGGCCGGGGCGTTCGGCCGGCTGCTGGCGGGTGAGGTCCGCATCCTGGTGCAGGGCGTCTCCCGGTGGTGGTGGCTGGTCGCGGCCGGGCTGACGGCGGCCGGGTTCGTGCTGCCGACGGACGCCGTCACCGGCCTGCTGCTGCCCCTGGTGTGGCTGTGGCCGGTCCTGATCTGGTCCCGGCTCGGCAGCCGGCAGGTGGAGAACGGTCTGGAGGTGCTGCTGGGCGCCTACCCGTCGGCCCGGCGCCGGCTGCTCGCCGAATGGGCGTCCGGGCTGGTGCTCACGGCGGTGACGGGCGCCGCCCCGCTGATACGCATGCTGGTGGCGGGCGACGGCGCGGGGACGGCGGGCTGGCTCGGCGGCGCGCTGTTCGTCCCGTCGCTGGCCATGGCGCTCGGCGTGGTGAGCCGGAGCCACCGGCTCTTCCAGGCGGTCTACCTGCCGCTCTGGTGGGTCCTGGTCAACAACGTCGCCGCCGTCGACTTCATGGGGGCCGTGCGCGTCGACGGCAGCCCGGCCGGTCCGGGCCCGCTGCTGGTCGGGGCGCTGTCCGCGGCGATGCTCGCGGTGGTGTTCCTGGTCGGGGCGGCCCGGCGGAACGTCAAGGGCTGAGGCCCGGGTCGGGGCACGGGCCCGGGGCGGAGGTCAAGGCCGAGGCCGTGCGAAGCCGGGAGCCCGGCCCGTCGGCGGACGGACCGGGCTCCCCTCGCGCTTCGGGTCACACCTCGGGGGCGCTGCTCGGCTACTCGTCGTCGCCGAGGTCGCCCGCCAGGTCACCCGCGAGGTCGCCGTCCGGGGTGCCGCTGATCGCGTAGCCCTGCCGGCGCGCCTCGTAGCAGGCCACCGTGGCGGCCGCCGAGACGTTCAGCGAGCCGACCCGGCCCAGCTGCGGCACGAACACCACCTGGTCGCACAGGGCCAGCGCCTCGGGCGTGATCCCGCGGTCCTCGTGCCCGAGCACGAAGGCCACCGCCGGGGTCAGCTCCGCGGCGAACATCGGCACCGCCTCGTCCGCCAGTTCCAGACCGACGACCTTGAAGCCGTCCGCCTTGGCCGCCGCGACGGCCTCGGCGACGGTCGGGAAGTGCTCCACCTTCAGGTACTTGTCGGTGCCCATCGCGGCCTTCTGAGCGCCGGACGAGCGCACCGACGGGGTGTCCCCGGCCAGGTACAGCTTCTCGGCGCCCATCGCGGCGCCGGTGCGGACCACCGAGCCGACGTTGAACGGCGACTGGAGGTTCTCCAGGATCATCGCGAGCCGGAACTCGTTGCTGCGCCGCCAGGAGCGGTGCAGGCGCTTCAGTTCGGTCCCGCGCAGCTGCTTCACGTCGTCGTACCTCGTCCACTCTCGGAGCCCTCGCCCACCTCGGGGCGGGGCCGCGCTTCCAGAATCCGGGACCCGTTGACCGATGCGACCCGAGTGGTCGGGTAGCCCTGCTCGTTCAGCCACTTCTGGAGCGAGTCCGAGCCCAGGTGCTTCTGCACCACCAGGAACGCCGAGCCGTCCGGGGTCAGCCGGTCGAGCCAGTGCGTGAGCAGGCGGCGCAGCGCGGCCTTGCCGATCCGGATCGGAGGGTTGGAGTAGATGGTGGCGAAGCGGACGTCCTCGGGGACGTCGTCGGGCAGGGCCGCCTGGACGTTGCCGAGCCCCAGCGCCTCGGCGTTCAGCCGGACCAGCTCCAGGGCGCGCTCGTTGACGTCCACCGCCCAGACCGGGAGGCGCTTGCGGCGGCTCGCCCAGGTCAGGGCGATCGGACCGTAGCCGCAGCCGATGTCCAGGATCGGGCCGCGCACCCGCGGCTGCGGGGCGTGCTCCAGCAGGATCCGGGTGCACGGGTCGAGTCGGCTGCGGGAGAACACCCCGGTGTCGGTGGTCAGTTCCAGGGTGAGGTCCGGCAGGGAGACCGTGATCGGCCGGCGGTCGCTGGCCACCTCGGGTGCACCGGTGAAGTAGTGCGAGCCGGACATGATTTCCCCGTCGTTCGTATGGGCCTCGGGGCCACCGGGTGGGTGTGGGTTAGCCCTTTGTACGGCACCGATCGTACCCCCGGCGGCCCGGACGACGTTCAGGACGACGTTCAGGACGGCGTTCCGGACAGCGGTGCGGTCACGCGGCGCCGGGGGTCTTGCGGGTGGCCACGTTGATGCGGTTCCAGGCGTTGATGGTGAAGCAGACCGAGATCAGCTGCGCCAGCTCGGCCTCCGCGAAGTGCGCGGCGGCCCGGGCGTACACCGCGTCCGAGACGCCGCCGTGGATCCGGGTGATCTCCTCGGCCAGCGCCAGGGCGGCCCGCTCGCGCTCGCTGTAGACCCCGGCCGGGGCCTCCTGCCAGACCGGCAGCAGGTAGATCCGCTCGTCGGTCTCGCCCGCCTTGCGGGCGTCCTTGACGTGCATGTCCAGGCAGTACGCGCAGCCGTTCAGCTGGGAGGTGCGCACCTGGACGAGCTCGACCAGGGCCGGGTCCAGGCCCTCGCGGGCGGCGGCGTCCAGGGCGATCATCGCGCGGAACACCTTGGGCGCGGTGCGGGCGTGGTCGAGGCGGGCGGGGGCCTCGGCGGCGTCGGTGGTCGGGGTGGTCCGGGCGCTCTCGTTCGTCGTCATGCCTATGACCCTAGGGGCGGAATGAACCTGCCCTCTGGGTCATTCAGGGCGCTGTTTCATGGGTCAATCCGGCGGGTCGGCAAGGGGTCCGCGGCAGTCCCGGCAACACGCCGGAACGGCGTCGGCACTTCGCGTCCCGGCGCCGGGCGGCGGATACTGCCAGTACGCCAGCCGGGCCCGTGAAGGCCTCCGAACAGTGAGGACGGATGCCATGCCGCAGGAACAGCACGAGGAATACCTGATCGAGGAGACCGCCGAGACCGTCGAGACCGACGAGAAGGCACCCGAGGGCGACACCTACGACGAGGTGGCCGAACGCCGGGCCCTCGGAGCGGACCCGGCGACCAACGTCGCGGACGTCGTGGAACAGACCCGGCCGGTCCGGCACGACGAGGAGGAGTACCGGGAGTAGCCGACGGGTGGGCGACGGGACCGGCTGCGGGCCCGCAGCCCCCGCCCCCGCCCCGCCCCCACCCCGGGCTCGCTGCCACCCGGACCGGCCGTCCCGGTTCAGAGGGCCCGGCGGCGTTGCAGCCAGACGAAGGCCGCCCAGCCCGGCAGCACCGGCAGGATCAGCGTCAGCAGGCGGTACAGCGCCACCGCGGCCAGTGCGCCGCCCTGTTCCATCGAGGCGGTCTGCTGGAGCAGCAGGCCCAGCATCCCGTCCACCGCGCCGACCCCGCCCGGGGTCGGCGCCGCGCTGCCCACCGCGTTGCCCACCAGGAACACCACCGCGACCGCGGCGAAGGACGGCTCCGGGCCGATCGCCCGGGCACAGCAGTACAGGCAGGCGATCAGGCAGATCGACACCAGCAGCTGCCCGGTCACGCCCACCGCCAGCCGGGTCGGGCTGCGCAGCAGGTCCAGCAGCCGCGGCAGCACCTCGGCCGTCAGCGGCCGCAGCCGCGTCGCCAGCCACCGCCGCGCCACCGGGATCGCCGACACCCCCGCCAGCAGCGCCGCCGCCCCCGCCAGCCCGGCGACCACCGCGGGCAGCGCGTCCAGCTCGGAGCCTCCCGGCTCGAAGCCCAGCAGGTAGACGAAGGCCCCCAGCTGCAGCAGGTGCAGCACCAGGCCGATCAGCGTCCCCACGCCGACGCTGGACAGCGCCTGCGCGGTGGGGATGCCCGCCCGCTGCAACAGGCGGGTGTTCAGCGCGACCCCGCCGACGCCGCCGGGCGACACCAGCTTCACGAACGACCCGGCCACCTGCGCCAGCACCGCGTTGCGGAAGTTCAGCCGCTCCGGCACGAAACCGACGAAGCCCATCGCCGCCGCGACGTGGCTCGTCGCCGCCGCCACCAGCGCCAGCAGCAGCCACCAGGGATCGGCGTCCGCCAGCGCGGAGACCGGATTGTCCTCCGCCGCGAACAGCTGCGGGATCAGCAGCCAGCCGGCGACCACGCCGCCCACGACGATCAGCAGGGTCCGCGGCCGCAGCCGCTCCAGCCGCACCGGGCGGCCCACCACCTGCGGGCGGGTGCGCAGGACCTCCGCGCGGATCTCGTCGAGGAGGCCGCCGGGGGCGGGGGAGTCGTGCGGGGTCCCCGGCTCGGGGGTGGTGGCGGCTCCGGTGCCACCGGTGGGCGCGCCCACGTCACCGGCTGCTGCGCCGTGGCTGCCGCTCGCCACGGCGGCGGCTCGGGCGGTGGTGCGTTTGGCGTGCTGCCTGAGGGCGCGGCGGGTGGTGTGGGTGAGGGCGATGGGCTGGAGCAGCGGGAGGGCGGCGTCGATCGGGTCGGGGCCGAGGACGGCGGTGGCCGTGCGGACCGAACGGGCGGCGCCGGCGCGCAGGGCGAGGGTGGTGAGGAGCTGGGCGAGGTCGCAGCACAGGACGAGTTCGGTGGCGGCGATGTCGCCGTCGGCGAAGTCGACCAGGTGCACGGCGCCGGAGCCGTCGATCAGCAGGGAGGAGGGGACGAGGGCGCGGTGGGCGATCTCGCGGCGCTGGAGCAGGGCGAACTGCCGCCAGGCGTCGGTGAGCAGCTCGTCGGTGATCTCCTCGTCGGTGAGTTCGTCGAGGGTGCGTCCGGCCAGCCGCTCGTACGCGATGAGGGCGGTGTCCTGGCCGATGCCCGCGGTGGCGGCGATGCGGCGGGTGCGGACGCCGGCCGCGAGGGCCGCGTACGTGACCAGGGCCTCGTGCTCCAGGCCGGTGCGCGGGGAGCGCAGGACGCGCGGGTCGGGGGCGGTGCGCAGGCGCAGCCGGCGCCAGGCGCGCTGGACGGCGGCGGCGGTGACGGCCTGCCGGTCGAGGAGCTGGACGTCGAGGTCGGGGCGGTCGTCGGCCTGCCGGACCCGGTAGCGGTCGGGGCCGGCCGGCCGGGCCTCGACCGGGCGCAGGCCGCTGTCGCGCAGGGCACGCAGGAGCTCGCCGGGCCGGGGGCAGGGGTCGGGGGTGCCGACCGCGTACAGGGTGCCGTGGGCGCCGGTCCAGCCGATCAGCAGCCCGAGCAGGAGCGCGGTGGGGGTGGCGTACCCGCCGGTCAGCCCGGCCAGGCCGGAGAGGGCGAGGACGGTCCACGGCAGGCGGCGTTCCCGGCTGCCGGAGGCGGTCATGAAGGCGAGGGCCGGCGCGAGGTAGCCGTAGACGGACTCGGTGTGCCCGAGCCCGCCGCTGCCGGGCAGCGGCTGGGTGAGCACGGAGAGCAGTGAGGGCGGGGCGAGGCCGTCGGCCCAGAGGTCCAGTCCGAGTGTGGCGCCGTACGCCAGGACGGCGGCGAGCAGCCCGTCGGAGACCTGCTGGAGGGCGCGTCGCCGGTCGGGGCCCAGCAGCCGGCGGACGGCGAGGCCGACCGGGAGCAGCAGGACGGCGGCGGTGGTGAGACCGCCGGCCAGTCCGGCCAGCGGGCGCGGCACCAGGGAGGCCGCCTCGGCGACGTCGGCGGCGATGCCACCGGTGGTGGCGCGGGCGTAGTCGGCGAGCAGCAGGGTGAGGGCGATGGCGAACAGGCCGCCGAGCAGCCGGATCAGGGCGACGGGCTGCCGGACCCGGTCGGTGGCGGGCAGCGGACGGGCCCGGAACCGGCCGGGGCCGGCCTGCTCGGGTATCCGGGCGGGGGCCGTTCCGGGGCTGCCGTCGGTCGGTACCCCGGTGCCGTCGGTGGATACTCCGGTGCCGTCGGCCGATGACCCGGTGCCGTCGCCGCTGCTGCCGCTGTCGGTGCCGGCGCCACTTCTGCCGCCGGTGTCCCGCGTCCGCGTGCCGCGTTTCCGTTGTGCGGGCGCACCGCCGGGGTCGGCCCCGCCGGTGTCGCCGTTCGTTCTCCCCGTCACGATCGCCACGGATGGCATGCTCCCATGCCGCCCGCGGGCGAGGGGCGGGGATTCGGCAGTGCCGGGACGACGCGGCCCTACGCCTGCCGGGTCGGCAGGACGACCAGGTGGCGCAGGTTGACGTGCCGGGGGCGGCTCACGGTGTAGGCGATGAGGTCGGCGACGTCCTCGGCCGCGAGCGCCGGGATGGCGGTGAACATGCCGCCGAGCTGTTCGCGCAGCACCGGGTTGTCGATGTGCCCGGCGAGTTCGGTGTCGGTCAGTCCGGGCTCGATCGCGCTGACCCGGACGTCGCGCGGGCCGAACTCGCTGCGCAGGGCGGCGGACAGCTGGGTGAGCGCGGCCTTGGTGGCCCCGTACACCGCGTAGTCGGGGAAGACCACGTGCGAGGCGATCGAGGAGACGTTGACCAGGTCGGCGGTGCGGCCCTCGGCGGCGGCCGCGGTGAGGTCGGAGCCGAAAGCGCGGACGATCCGCAGCGCGCCGGTGAGGTTGGTGTCGACCATGCGGGTCCACTCGTCGATCCGGCCGTCGGCGAGGGGGTTGGGCAGCATCACCCCGGCGTTGTTGACCACCAGGTCGACCGGGCCGTAGGCGTCGTGGACGGTCTTCGCGGCGGCGTCCACCGAGGCCTGGTCGGTGATGTCGGTGGTGACGGCCAGCGCCCGTCCGCCCGCGGCGGCTATCTCGGCGGCGAGGGCGTCCAGCCGCTCGGTGCGGCGGGCGAGCAGGGCGACCCGGGCGCCGGATGCGGCGAGCAGGCGGGCGGTGGCGGCGCCCATGCCGCTGGCGGCTCCGGTGACGACGGCGGTGCGGTCGGCGGTGCGGGCGTCGGCGGAGGGGTGGCTCATCGGGGGCTCCAGAGGTTCGGTCGGGCCGGTGCCGACCACTCTGCGCGGGCTGCGAGCGGTTACCCAGGGTTGCGCTTTTCCCGGGAACTCCCTTCCTGGGACGGCCCTTCCTGGGACGGGCGAACCCGGGAACGGCAGTGCCACCCTCGGGGCGCCCGTCCGTGGCCGCCCTGAGCGGGCGTTCCGTGCCGGGGCGGCATAGCCTTTCAGTCATGAGCGCCTGCGAAGACCTCGCTCTGGCCCCTCAGAACATCGAGCCCCGGCCGCCCGCCGACGGCTGCGCCGACTGCCTGGAGCAGGGCCGCCGGGACTGGGTGCACCTGCGGATCTGCCTGGACTGCGGCCACATCGGCTGCTGCGACTTCTCTCCGCAACGGCACGCCACCGCGCACTTCCACAACACCTCCCACCCGGTGATCCGCTCCTACGAGCCGGGAGAGGACTGGCGTTGGTGCTTCGTCCACGAGGTCATGGGCTGAGCCGGTCACGCGTCTGACGGGGCCCGCGTACCGGCGCTCGCGCAGGCTCCCGCGGACGTCTCCCGGGTGTGGCGCCCGCACATCCCTTCCGCACTGGCACGGACCTGCAATCCGGATAAAATCCGGACATAAAGCCCGTTCGGCCCCACCGGCCGGCGTCCGTCCGGCCGGTGGCCGACGAAGGGAGGCCGACGATGACCAAGCGAACGCCCGGCAGCACCGCCAAGCTCCGCCAGGGCACCCAGGAACTGCTGGAACGCCGGGGCATGGCGAGCCCGCCCGCCCGGTTCGCGCCGATGCCGAGCGCCGGCGCGATGTCCTACGCCGCCGCCGGGCACGGTGCCGGCGAATCGTTCCGGCACGGTGGAAGGGACGCGCCGGGCACGACGATGCACGCCGCCCCGGCGATGCACGCCGAGCTCAAGGGGCACCGGCACCGTGGCGCGGAGAAGCACTCCGCCCACTGAGCCGCACCGCACCGGACCGTGCCGCGGTGCACTGCACCGCACAGCGGACGGAGCGCTCCTGGCGCATCGTCAGACGTTCCCCGTCCCCCGCGGCGGCCGGTCGGCGACGGCTTCGGCCCGTTCCCGCAGGGCTGTTGCGCCTGAGCGCGGTCGGCACGGTCGTTGTCAGTGGTGTGCGCTACGTTCGTCCCGTTCACCAGGGCACAGGCACCGGTGCAGGTGCGGGGCAGGACGACGGGGGCGGGGCGCACGATGACCGACGTGATCACGGAGGAGCCGGTCGAGCTCCAGTTGGAGCGGTACCGCACCGAGTTGACCGGTTACTGCTACCGCATGCTCGGCTCGGTCTTCGAGGCGGAGGACGCGGTGCAGGAGACCATGGTCCGCGCCTGGCGCGGGCACCGGGGGTTCGAGGGGCGGGCCGCGCTGCGCTCCTGGCTGTACCGAATAGCCACCAACGTCTGCCTGGACGCGCTGAACGGCCGCAACGGCCGGGCCCGGCCGATGGACCTGGCCGGGCCGGTCACGGTGGCCGCGGCGCACGACACCCGGCTCCCCGAGGTGACGTGGATCGGTCCGGCGCCGGACGGCCGGGTGCTGCCCGAGACGGGGGACCCGGCCGAGGTGGCCGTCCAGCGCGAGTCGGTGAAGCTGGCCTTCGTCGCGGTGCTGCAGCGCCTCGCGCCCCGGCAGCGGGCGGTGCTGATCCTGCGCGAGGTCCTCGGCTGGAAGGCCGCCGAGGTGGCCGAACTGCTCGGCGTCACGGTGGCCTCGGTCAACAGCGCGCTGCAGCGGGCCCGGGCGGTGCTCGCCGTCGACGCCTCGGCGGCCCGGCCGGCCCCCGAGCTGGACGAGGGCCGGCGCGCGCTGCTGGACGGCTACGTCCGCGCTTTCGAGGCGTACGACATGGACGGTCTCGCCGCGCTGCTGCACGAGGACGTCACGCTCAACATGCCGCCGTTCTCGATGTGGCTGCGCGGGCGGGACGAACTCCGGGCGTGGATGCTGGGCCCCGGTCACGGCTGCCGCGGTTCCCGGCTGCTCCCGGTGACCGCCAACGGAGGCCCGGCCTTCGGCCAGTACCGGCCGAGTCCGGCGGGCGGGTACGAGCCGTGGGCGCTGATCGTGCCGGAGACGTCAGAGGGGCGGATCACCGGCTTCACCAACTTCCTGGACACCGAGGTGCTCTTCCCGCTCTTCGGCCTCTCGCCCCGACTGGAGGCCGATCCGGTCGCGGAGTCCGCCGCCGAAGCCGTCGAGCCCGTCGAGCCCGCCGAGCCCGTCGAGCCCGTCGAGCCCGCCGAGCCCGCCGTGGACTCCGTCGCCGAGTAGCTCCGCGAAGGCCGGGGGGTCGGCCGTGCCCGGCAGCAGCGCCGACAGGCCGCTGAACGCCAGCAGTTCGCGCAGCGGGCCGCCGGCGTTCACCAGCACCACGGCCACTCCGTGCCGGGCGGCGGCCAGCCGCAGCCGGGCGAGCGCGTCGACGACGGCCAGGTCGGGGGCGGTCAGCGCGCCCAGGTCGCAGGTCAGTACGGGGCGTTCCGGTTCGGCTTCCACGGTGTTCATGCCGGATAGGACCGCCGGGGCGGCCTCGACTCATCGGTCGTCGGCTGGTGGCAGAGTGGGGGCGACCGAACCCGCCCCGTCCCAGGAGGAGCACCGTGACGGCTGAGCCGTTGAAGTCCCGCGAGGAATGGCTGGCCTCCCTGCCCCGGATCTACGCGGCGGCGGGGTGCCTGCTGCGGGACGGGTCCGGCCGGATCCTGATCGTGAAGGCCGGGTACCGCGAGCACTGGCAGTTCCCGGGTGGCACGATCGACCTCGGCGAGGGCCCGGTGGAGTGCGCCGAGCGGGAGCTGCAGGAGGAGACCGGCCTCGTCCGGCGGGCGGGCGAGCTGCTGGCCATCTCCTGGACCCACGCCTCGGCCGAACTCGACCACCCCGCCCAGCACTTCATGTTCGACTTCGGTGACGTCCCGGACGGCACCCCCGTGACCGTCCCGGCCGGCGAGCTGGACGACTACCGCTGGGCGTCGGTCGAGGACGCCCTGGAGCTGCTCGGCCCGGCCCGGTCGGCCCGGCTGCGGGCGGCGCTGGAGGCGGCCGAGGACGGCCGGGTGCGGATCGTCACCACCCACGTCTCCGGGTTCTGAGCGCACGTGCCCCGTCCCGGGCGGGAGTTCCGTCCGGGACAGGGCACGGGGCCTCACCGCTGCGGCTCGGCCTCCGCGTCCCGGGCGGCGGCGACGATGGCGGCGATCGCCTCCGAGACGAAGGCCTCGGCGGCGGGCTTGTCCACCTTCAGTCCGGCCAGCACGCCCTGGCCGTTCTCCAGCTCCAGCAGGGCGAGCAGGAGGTGCTCGGTGCCGACGTAGTTGTGCCCGAGCTTGAGCGCCTCGCGGAAGGTCAGTTCCAGCGCCTTCTTGCTCTCGGCGTCGAACGGGATCAGTGCCGGCAGGTCGTCGGCGGCGGCCGGCAGGGCGGCGGCGGCCACCGCCCGCAGGGCCTCCGGGGTGACGCCCTGGGCGGTGAGCGCCTTCATGCCGATGCCTTCGGGCTCGGCGAGCAGGCCGAGCACCAGGTGCGCCGTGGTGATCTCGGCGTTGCCCGCCTTGCGGGCCTCCTCCTGGGAGGCCACCACGACGCTGCGGGCCCGGGGCGTGAACCTGCTGAAGCCCTGACTGGGGTCGAGGTCGTTCGGGGCGCCCGGATCCTTGGGCACGAAGCGCTTCTGGGCGGCCTGCTTGCTGACGCCCATGCTGCGGCCGATGTCGGTCCAGGAGGCGCCGGAGCGGCGGGCCTGGTCGACGAAGTGGCCGATGAGGTGGTCGGCGAGTTCGCCGAGGTGGTCGGCGGCGATGACCGCGTCGGAGAGCTGGTCGAGCGCGTCGGTGTGGACCTTCTTGATCGCGGCGATCAGGTCGTCGAGGCGCAGCGGAGTGCTGTTGGGAACAACGGGATTCTCCATGCGTCAACCGTAGGTTGTCGATCCGGGGATCGTCAACCATCGGTTGACGATGGTTTGCGGAAGTCTTCCCGGGCGTCCCGGGGAACCCTTTCGGAGCCCCGGCGGCTTCGGGGGCCCGCGCTACGCGGCGGGCAGCAGCCGCTCCCGGACGGCGGCGATCCGCTCGGGCGCGACACCCGCCGCGAGCAGGTAACCGACCGGGTCGAAGTCGTCGAGCGCGGCCGCCAGGGCGTCCTCCGCGGTGGTCCCGGCCTCGGCGAGCACCGCGTCGATCCGGCGGTACGGGTCCGGCAGGCCCAGCATCCCGTACAGCGGACGGACGTTGGGGCCGCTCATCAGGTAGTCCTCGGCGATCGCGGCCCGGTCGACCCCGGCCAGGGCGAGCAGCAGCAGGACGGCCAGGCCGGTGCGGTCGCGGCCGGCGCCGCAGTGCACGACCACGCCGCCGGGGCGGGCGTCGGCGAGCGCGGAGACCAGCGCGGCGGCGGCGTGCGGGCAGTGGTCCAGGTAGGGGCGGAGCGCGAGCGGGGTGCCGTCCAGTCGTCCGTGGGCCTCCCACCAGGCGGGGCCGGCCAGTTCGTCCAGCGGGACGCGGACCAGCTCGACGTCCTCGGGGAGCGGGAGGAGCGGCTTGTACTCCTCGGCGTTGCGCAGGTCGACCACGGTGCGGACGCCGTGGTCGAGGAGGGCGTCCCAGCCCTCGGCGGTGAGGCGGTCCAGGTTGTCCGCCCGGACCATCGCGCCGTGGGCGGTGGGCCGGCCGGAGGCGGTGGGCAGGCCGCCCAGGTCGCGGACGTTCAGGCAGCCGTCCCAGACGAGCGTGCGGTCCTCGGTGCTGCTCGGCGCGTGCGTCGTCCGGTACATGGGGGTCCCCGTTTTCCTCGGCGGGGGTCCCGTTACCCCCTCGTTATGAACGACTCCCGGGGGATCCGGATGGTTCCTCGCCGTTCGAGCCCCTGGAACCGGCTGTTCAGGGAGGTGTTCAGGGAAGTGTTCGGGGGCGGCTGTTCAGGGAACCGGGTGTTCGGGAAAGCGGCGGGCCGTCTGCTCAGGCGGCGGTCGGGGCCTCGGTCTCGGTGCGGACCAGCCGCTCCATCGGCTCGACCGCGATCTGGCCGAGCATCGAACCGGCCACGATCGCGCCGATCAGGACGACGGTGGACAGCCAGGCCATGGTCGACACCGGCAGGGTGAAGGCGCCGACCACCCGGGCCGCGCACTCGGTCAGCAGCGCGGTGCCCCAGATGCCCGAGAACAGCCGCTCGTGGCGGCGGAAGGCCCGCGCTCCGGCCGCCCGGCCCTCGACCAGCCGCTGCCAGGCGGCCGCGCGCTCCGGCCGGCCCTTGGTGAGGAAGGGCATCAGCATCGGAGTCATCACCGGTCGGCCGACCAGCGCGGAGACCAGGATCGCCAGTGCCACGGTGCCGCTCAGCCCGCCGTCCTTGGCGATCATCAGGCGGGCGTCGCCGGTGACGAAGGTCAGCGCCAGGCCCGCCAGGTTGACGGTCAGCATCAGGGCGGCCCACAGGTTGAGCCTGCGCTCGACCAGCAGGCCGAGGACGGTCCGGGCGGCCGGGAAGGCACTGCTCCAGGCCAGTGCGGCGAACTCGCTCAGGCCGAGGGTCGAGTGCAGCAGGTAGTAGCCGGCCAGCGGGGCGGCCACGTCGAGGGCCAGCGGGCGGAGCCCGGAGACCAGCGGGTTGGGGGCCTTGGCGTGGGTGGCGGCGCCGGTGGCGGCGGACGTGGCCGGGGTGGTGCCGGTGTGGGCGACGGTGCTGGTGACGGCGGCGGCACTGACGGTCTGGCTCACGGTGGGTTCCTCCCCGGCTGGTGGCCGCGGGCCGCTGCCCGCGTCGTGCCTCCAGTCTTTCCGTCCGACCCTCCGTCAGCGCAGTGCCGTCCGTTGCGTCATCCGCGTGACGGTTGTCATGGTGCGCGCCGTGACACCGCCTCCGACCTGCGGATTTCCTACCCCTCGTCGGGGAAGGTCCACAGTGCGCGGCCCAGGGTGTCCAGGCAGCGGACGGTGCCGAAGCGCTCGTCGCCGGCGGACAGGAAGCCCTGCGCGACACCCGCCAGAACGGTCCGGGCGACGCCGTCGCCGCGGGTCCAGGCGCCGGTCAGCACCAGCGCCTCGTCGGTCAGCTCGGCGCGCTGCACCCGGGCCACCGCCGCGGTCAGCAGCGCGGCGTTGACCGCCTCCAGCTCGGCGGGCAGGAGGTAGGTCTCCCCGGCGGGGGTGCGGTCCGCCTCGGCCCGGCGCCGCAGCTCCGGCAGGCCGTAACGGTGCACGGCGGCGACCGCGTCGTCCAGCGGGAGCTGCCAGCGCGGCCCGGGCAGCACCTCCCACCAGACGTCCTCGCCGACCGGCAGCACCTCGCCGATCCGGGCCCGCCAGGTCTCGACGCCGTACCGGGTGCGCGGGTCGGGCCGGTGGCCGGGGAGGGCCGCGACGCTCCAGTCGGTGCGTCGGACCACGCTGAGCTCGAAGGTGAAGGGCACCCGGTCGGCGGCGGGGCGCTCGACCAGGCCGAGCAGCAGCCAGTGGGTCTCGTCCGGCAGGCTGAAGGTCCGGCGCCACCCGATGAGGCCCAGGGCGCGCAGGGCGGGTGCGAGGTGCTCGCGCAGGCCCTTCGCATGGAGCTCGTGGAGCCCGTGGAGCTCGTGGGCGGTCGTCATCGCGGTCTTTCCCTGCTGGTCGTGGTGTCGGACGGGTGCGCCGGGTGCGGTGCGCCGGGCCCGGCGCCGGTGGTGGTCCCCGTCAGTGCTGGTCCCCAGCGGCACGGCTCAAACCAGGCAGGGTCGTGCGACCGGGGCCCGCACGGGTCGTGCGTGCGCCCTCGGACACGGCGGTATCCCGGCGGCGGGCCGGGTGCGTCGGCGGACCCCGTGTCGGGGCGGGCCGTCGGCCCGGACTGCTTCGCCCACCGACAACGTAGGCCGGACGGGCCCGTCCGGGCCGTGGGCGAACGACAGCAGTCCTCGGGACCTTGGCCCCGGCCGCGGGCGGTCGTTCGGCCGGAGCCGAAGTGTTCGCCCGAATGGCGCATCATGTGGCGGGTGCAGAGTGCAGAGCGCCCCGGAGCGGGCACCGACGGACCCGTCGGCCGGTCCGGACCAGTCCCACCCGCCGGCCCGCCGCCGGGCCCGGCCCCCGCTCCCCCCGACCTGACCGAGGCGGTCCGGGCCGCGCAGGCCGGGGACGAACAGGCGTTCCGGCTGCTGTTCCGGACCGTCCAGCCGGGCCTGCTGCGCTACCTGCGGGTGCTGGTCGGCGGCCGGCCGGAGGACGCGCAGGACGCCGAGGACATCGCCTCCGAGACCTGGCTGCAGATCGCCCGCGACCTGCGCGGCTTCTCCGGCGACGGGGACGGCTTCCGGGGCTGGGCCGCCACCGTCGCCCGCCACCGCGCCCTCGACCACCTGCGCGCCCGGCGCCGCCGTCCGGTCACCGACCTGCCGTTCGAGCAACTGGTCGAGCTGGCGGCGGGGGACGACACCGCGCGTGCGGCGCTGACCACGGTCGGCACCGCCGACGCGCTGGCCCTGATCTCCCGACTGCCGCGCGACCAGGCCGAGGCCGTGCTGCTGCGGGTGGTCATGGAGCTGGACGCGGAGAGCGCCGCCCGGGTGCTCGGCAAGCGGGCCGGCAGCGTCCGGATGGCCGCCCACCGGGGGCTGCGGCGGCTGGCCAAGCTGGTCGAGCCGCGCGCCTCCGGGGGCGGTATCCCGGCGGTCCGGGCCGGCGCGGCGACGGCCGGGGCCCAGGCCGGACCGGGCGCCGGGGCCGGGGGGAACGCCGCCGGGGCGGCGGCCGGAGTGAGCGGGGGCGAGGCCGTTGGGCGACCCGTGGGGAAACCCGCGGAAAAAAGTTCTCCGCAGGGTGTGACAGAACGCCGGGCCGCGACGCTGAAGGACATGAGATGAGCACCAACCGATCCCGTCGGATCGACCGTGATGCCGCCGAGCAACTGCTCGGTGGTGCCGTGGGCGGCCCGTCGGCCGGGCAGGACGCCTCGCTCACCGGACCGGACGGCGGTCCCGGGCAACTCGCCCGGGTGCTCGCCGCGGCCGCCGCCCCCGCGACGGCCGGCGAACTGGCCGGGGAGGAGGCCGCCCTGGCCGCGTTCCGGGAGGCGAGTCTCACGCCCGACCCGACAGTGACCCCCGTCCGGAGACGATCGATGGCAACCGCGGTGCTGGCCAGGGCCTTCAGCATGAAGGCCACTGCCGTCGTGCTCGGCACCACCGCGCTGTGCGGTGTCGCCGTCGCCGCCGGCACCGGCAACCTGCCGCCCGCGCTGGGCGGCGGCCCGTCCGCGCCGGAGCACAGGCTCGCGGGCCGGGACGCTGCCACCGGCCCGGCGTCGGGCCCGGCGGTCGTCGGGTCGTCGGCGGGCGTGGCCCCGTTCGGTGCCGTGGCGTCCGGTTCCGCCCGTCCGTCCGGCAGCGCCTCCGCCGGACCGCAGGCGGTCGTCCCGTCCGGCCCCGCGACGCCCGGCACCCCCTCGCCCGAGGGGCGCGGTGGCCGTTCGGCCGTCCCGCCCGCGCTGCTCGGCCTCTGCACCGGCTTCGCCGACCGTACGGCCAAGGGCGACCGCCCGAGCCGACTGGCCGGCGAATCGCTGTACGGCCCGCTGGTCGCGGCGGCCGGTGGCGCGGACCGCGTGACGGACTACTGCCGGGCCGCGATCGACGATGAGGGCGGCGAGGACGGCGACCACCAGGGCGCCACCGGCCCGACGCGCGACCCCGGCCGCACCGGCAGCGGCAGCGGGGCGAACGCCGGATCCGGCAAGGGGAACACCGGCGGCGGCCGGACCGACGGAAACGGCAACAGCAACGGAAGCGGCAGCGGAAACGGGCGCGGCAACACCAGCGGCGGCAGCGACGGCGAGGGCACCGGCGGCGCCGGTACCAGGCCGGGCAAGTCCGGCGTGACCGCCCCGGCCGTCCCCAACGCGCAGGACGGCCGCCCGGACAAGCCCGACCGGACCGAGAACGAACAGTCGGCCGGGAGGTAGCCCCCAGGACTCCGGGTGGGCGGCGAGCGACTCCCCCCGGGCTCGCCGCCCACCCGGAACAGCACCACCCGTACCACCCGCAGGACCCGCACCACCCGCAGGAAGCAGTACCACCCGAAGACCCCGGGTGGCCGGTCGGCTCCCCCGTGCCCACCGGCCGCCCGGCCGGCCCCGGCCGGACCGGCAGGCGCACCCCCCGGACGCGCCGCCGGCCCGGCCGGCCCGGAAACGTGCGGCCCGCCCGCCCGCAGTCAGGGCGGGCCGCACCCCCGTGCCGGCGGCCGGGGGACCGCTGCCCGGTCCCCCGACCGCCACCCTCCGCCCCTGGTCGGCGCGTTCGGCGGTGCGGCTATCGTGCACAGGTGCACGAGGCGGCCCGGGACCCCGGGCAGGGCACGTGAGGGGAGCTCCAGGTGATCGGACGGGCGCTGAACGGGCGTTACGAACTCGTCGACTTGCTCGGCGTCGGCGGCATGGCCACCGTCTGGCGCGGGACGGACCGGGTGCTGGGCCGTCAGGTGGCCGTCAAGGTCCTCAACGGCGGACTCGCCGACGACCCCCGCTTCGCCGAGCGCTTCAGCCGCGAGGCGCAGCACGCGGCCATGCTGGCGCACCCGAGGATCGTCATGGTCTTCGACTCGGGCGTGGACCAGGGCACCCCGTTCATCGTCATGGAGCTGGTCAACGGCCGTTCGCTGGCCGCCCTGCTGGCGGAGCAGCAGGCGCTGCCGGTGGAGCGCGCCGTGGGCATCGCGGCGGCGGTCTGCGAGGCGCTGTCGGTCGCGCACGCGGCCGGGCTGGTGCACCGGGACATCAAGCCCGGGAACATCATGATCACCGATGACGGCGGGGTGAAGGTCGTCGACTTCGGCATCGCCAGGGCCGGTTCCTCCAGCAACCTGACCCAGACCGCGAGCGTGCTCGGCACGGCCGCCTACCTCTCGCCCGAACAGGCCACCGCCTCGGAACTGGACGGGCGGACGGACCTGTACGCGGTCGGCTGCGTGCTGACCGAGATGCTCACCGGCGCGACCCCGTTCACCGCCGAAACCCCGGTGGCGATCGCCTTCAAGCACGTCAGCGAGCAGCCGCTGCCGCCGTCCGCCCGCCGCCAGGGCCTGCCGCCCGCGCTGGACGCGGCGGTGCTGCGGCTGCTGGCCAAGAACCCGGTCGACCGCCCGGCCGACGCGGCCACCGCCCGGGCCGAACTCCTCGGCACCGTACCGGGGCTGATGGTCGCCGACCCGACGGCGGAGCTGCTCGCGAACGCGGGCGGGGCCGCCACCCAGCTGCTGCCGCCGGTGCCGCACTTCCCGGCGCCGAACCAGCAGCACACCACGGTGCTGCCGCCCCAGCCGCCGGCCGCCACCTCGGTGATGGCGCCGATACCCGCCCCGGCGGCTCCCGCCTACGTCCCGGTCCCAAGGCCCGGGCCCGGGAACGCGCCCGCGCCTGCCCGCAGCCGGCGGAAGCCGCTGGTGTTCGGGGCGTTGGGCGTGGCGGGCCTGGCCGGCGTCACCGCGCTCGCCCTCACCGCCTTCGACGAGCCGGCCGGCAACGCGGCCGCCGCCAAGCCCGCCGCGGCCACCGCCCCGTCCACCGCCCCGGTCACGACGCCCACCCCGAAGGCCTCCGCGGGCTCGGCGGCGCCCACCACCAGCTCGGCGGCGCCGTCCGCACCCCCGGCCCCCACCCAGGCCGTCCCGCGCAACCAGCCGGCAGCGCTGCAGATCCAGGCCTTCCGCCAGGCCGTCGCCCAGGCCCAGGTCGGCAGGGAGCGGGACAAGCAGACCGACCTGTTGAGGATCCTCGACACCACTGCCGCGCGCCTCAACGAGGGCAACCCGGACGACGCCGCGCAGGAGCTCAAGAACGCCCAGAAGGTGGTCAAGGACATGGGCAAGAAGCACGCCATCGACGTCCCGACGTACGCCAACTGGAACGCCCGCCTCTCGGCCCTGTTCGCCACCCTGCACACCGCCGTCGACCTCCAGGACGACTGACGGGCCCGGCCGCCTGTCACCGGCTACCGGCTCCGGCCGTCGGCTACCGGCTTCGCGGAGGCGGATTCGCGTCCTTCGCCGCGGGTGAGGGTTCCATCCTGAGTGCACAGCACTGTCCACAGCCTGTGGACAGTGCTGTGGGCCGGCCACACCGACCACACCGACCGCACCGACCACGGCGGCCCCGGCATCCGAAGGCGCGGGAAGTCGGCCCGGCCGACTTCCCGTGCAGCGGAGGCCCCGCCGACCGGCCGGCGGAAACGTCGGGGCGCACGCCCGTCGGCCCCTTGCGCGGCAAGGGGCCGACGGAAACCCCGGTGGCGCCTACCTGGCGGCGGTGACGGGCTTGCGGGCCCGGGTCAGCAGGGAGACGCCCGGCAGGCCCTGGACGGGCAGGTAGCGCTCGGCGGCGATCACCGTGCTGAGCGCGGTGTTGATGAAGGCCGGAACGTCGTCCAGGTCGCTGCCGGTGCTCTTCTTCCGGCGCCAGGCGGCGGCCGGACGGAGCAGGACGTTCCAGCTGTCCAGGGTCTCCATGGTGAAGCCGCTGCCGACGATCACCTCGCGCAGGGTGTCGCGGGTGTAGCGGCGGACGTGGCCGACCGCGACGTCGTGCGCCGACCAGAGCCTCATGTCGCTCGGCACCGCGATGAGTGCCACCCCGCCGGGGCGCAGCACCCGGTGGATCTCGGCCATCGCCGCGTCGTCCTCCTCGATGTGCTCCAGCACGTCGAAGGCGACCACCAGGTCGATCGCGCCGTCGGCGACCGGGAGCCTGCGGGCGTCGGCCCGCATCACGGTGAGCCCGCGGTCGCGGGCCACCTGGGCGCCCTCCTCCCCGTACTCGATCGCGATCGGCTTCCACCCGTTCGCCCTCAGCACCCGGGTGTTGCCACCGCCCGCGGCCCCGATGTCCAGCGCGGTGCCGGCCTTGCTGAACTTGGCGAGCTCCCGGCCCAGCAGTATCCGCCGCTCCTTGTACCACCAGTGCCGGTCCTCGAGCTCGGCGAGCTTGCGTACCTCATGACCTTCCACGGACCCTCCCGGACTTCTTCGTCTCCCTGGCCGCCGCGGAACGCGTCGTCCGGCCGAGCGAAAACATGAGAATTTCGTGAGGTCACTTTACGGGTACGGCGTCCTCGCGGATCCGGGCAGCCCGGTCGGCCGGAGCGTGGTGTCGGCCGGGTGCCGGTGGGCGGCCCGCAGCCCTCGACGAGGCGGCCGGTTCGGAGCCAACCATCAAAGAACTGAAGGATTTTGACGAATCGTCGGAAAGATTTGTCGACGGGGTGGCCGCAGGGGTGCCGGGCGGACGTCCGTTGCCGTCCGCGCCGGCCTCAGTCCTGCCGTCGGATCCGTCGCTCCACGTTCCCCCGGGCCGCCCGGGACGCCGTTCCGGCCGCCGCCGCGAGGAACACGAAGTTGTACCCGATCTGCAGCACCACCACGAGGCGCGCCGTCTGCCCGGCCGGGGTGATGTCCCCGTACCCGACCGTCGCCATCGTCACCACGGTGAAGTACAGCGCGTCCAGCCGGGTCTCCAGCCCGGCGAACTCCGGCTTGTTTGCGCCCAGCACGTAGTACGTCCCCGCGAAGATGGTCATCGCCAGGAAGATGAGGAAGGCCAGCCAGACCACCGGCCGCTTGGCCGTCCCCCGCATCACCCCGACGATCTTGGCCAGCATCAGCCAGGTCAGCCCGACCAGCGCACCCGCGAACACCAGCCAGCTCAGCAGCGGCCGGCGCTCGCCGAGCCACTCCAGGGGCAGCGTGAAGTACCCGACCATCAGCAGCGTCGACGCGATCAGCAGCCAGAGCCAGGCCCGCAGGTCGGCAGGGGGCGGAGAGTTCTCGGACATCCCGCCCAGCCTCCCCGGGCCCGGGCCCGTCCGCTCGCCCGCCTGGTCCGATCGGGCGAGCCCCCGCGCCGTCGCCGTACGGGCCGCCGCAGCTGCGGCCCCTCCGTTTCGGCGGTATCTCGGCGGTCACCCGGTCGGTGACGGCCGCCTTGATCCTGGGGTCCTCGGCCAGCGGGGCCATCGTCGCGAGGTAGCGGTCGGTGTCGCTGATCCCGGACCGTGCCCAGAACGCGAGGGCGCCGAGCGGGGTGAGCGCGCAGGCCGGCACGATCAGGAGGGCGGCGAGGAAGGAGCGGACCCGGTGCCGGGGCGGTGGGCGTTCCGCCGGGCGCAAGGTCGGCCCGGCGGCCACCTGTTCGGCGAGCCGTGCCTCCTGGGCCTCGACGGCGCTCAGCCGGGCCCGCAGCTCGGCCAGTTCGCCGCCGGGCCCGCCCTCGGGCCCGGCGCCGGATTCGCCGGTCGGCATGCCGGGCTCCGTTCCTCCGATGGGTGCATACCAGGAGACAACGGATCAGATCGGACGGCCAGTCGGGAGGGGCGGTGGCCGGAGCGGGCCCGGAACGGCTCAGGCCGGCCCCGGAACGCGGAAAGCCCCTGGTGGTTCACCAGGGGCTTTCCGGAGGAAGGGGTGGACTCAGGCGGTCGTCTCGGGCCGCTTGGTCTCGGTGGCCTTGGTCACGTTGGTCGGCGTGACGGCCGGGCGGTCGGCGCTCTGCTGGGGAGCGGTGGCGCCCTGCTGGGGAGCGGCGGTGCTCTGCGCGGTGCCGGCCGCGGCGTCCGCCGGGGTGTCGTCCTCGCGCATGGCCTTCGTCTCGGCCTTCAGGATGCGCATGGACTTGCCCAGGCCACGGGCCATCTCGGGCAGCTTCTTCGATCCGAACAGCAGGATTACGACCGCCAGCACCACGAGAATGTGCCAGGGCTCAAGACCGTTCCGCAGCATCCCTGGCCACCGGTCCCTTCTTGTCAGGAGTCATGGCGGGCGCTAGCGCCCGTGCTGGCCAGTATGCCTGTACCTGACGGCGAACGGATACACCAGCCGGGAAACGCTGGCCAAAAACCAGGTGCCGTTCGAGCGGATCGCGAGCGCGGCGGCACCGGCCCGGCCGGACGCGGGTGCCGAAGCTCACACCCGGCCGACCGCGTCGGGGCGTTCAGTGGACGAACGGCACCATGCGCTTCGTCACCCGGCGGTACTGCGCGTACTCGCTCCCGAAGGCGTCCAGCAGCAGCCGCTCCTCGGCGGAGATCCGCCAGCCGTACGCGGCGAACAGCAGGGCCGCGACCACCAGGGCGGCCGCCCAGCTGCCGGTGCCGACCGCGTAGCCGACCCAGACCAGCAGGCTGCCGGTGTAGCCGGGGTGCCGGATCAGCCGGTACGGGCCGGTGCGGACCAGGCGCTGGGTGTCCACGGTGCGCAGGGTGCGGGTGTAGTAGCGGCCCAGGGTGCGCATGCCCCAGGCCCGCAGCGCCAGCCCGGCGGCCACCAGGGCCACCCCGAACCAGGCGGCCCAGGAGGGCAGTTCGCCGATTCCGGCGCGGTCGAACAGCACCACGACCAGGACCGACAGGACGTAGCAGCCGAGCAGCAGCCGGGTGGACCCGCGGTCGCGGCGGTCGGCGTGCCAGGTGCCGGCGGCGGCGTCCTCGCGCCGGCGCAGCAGCAGCTCGTAGGCGACCCAGCAGAGGACGCCGAGGAGGGAGAGGAGGGCGGGCAGGGACATGAGGGGCTCCCGGCGGTCGGATCCGAGGTGTGCTTCGACGGTCCTCCCGGCGGGCGGCCGGCACACGCACCCGGGGGTGGACCCGGCGCGGTCCACCCCCGGGTGGAGGCGCGGCGCGGGGGCTCGCGGGCGCTCGGCGCGACCGCTGTGCGGGGGCGGGACGGCGGCTCCCGGGACGGCGGCTCCCGGGACGGCGGAGAGCCCCCGCCCGGGATGGGCGGGGGCTCTCGATGACTCGCGTGGATCGGGCCGGACGGGCCGGACGGGTCGGACGGGTCGGACGGGTCAGACGGCGGCGGGCTCCGGAGCGGGCTCCGGGGCGGTGGCGGGGGCGGCGGCCGGGAGGTGCCGCATCAGGCGGTAGGCCAGGACGGCGGCGCCCAGGGCGAAGACCAGGCCGACCACGGCCGCGACGTGCAGGCCGTCGGTGAAGGCGGTGCGGGTGGTCTCCAGCAGGTCGGCGCCGAGTCGGCCGGGCAGGTGGGCGGCGACGGTGACCGCTCCGCCGAGGGTGTCCTGGGCGGTCCGGGCGGCCTCGCCGTCGACCCCGGCCGGGAGGGCGCCGTCCAGCCGATGCCGGTAGACCGCGGCGCCGGCCGCGCCGAGCAGGGCGATGCCGAGCGAGCTGCCGAGCTCGACGGCGGTCTCGGAGGTGGCGGAGGCGGCGCCGGCCTGCTCGACCGGGGCGGCGGAGACGACCATCTCGGCGGTCATCGTCATGGTGCCGACCGTCCCGGCGGCCAGCACGCCGGCCGCGGTGAGGATGAGCGCCAGCGGGGAGTGCGGGCCGACCAGGGTCATCATCGCGAAGCCCGCCGAGCCGACCAGGAAGCCGCCGCCCATCAGCACCGCCGGGCGGACCTTCCCGGCCAGCGCCGAGCTGGTCCCGACCGCGGCGCCGACGCCCACGCTCGGCACCAGCGACCAGAGCGAGGCGGTCAGCGGGCTCATGCCCTTGACCAGCTGGAGGTACTGCGAAGTGAAGAGGGAGAAGCCCATCATCGCGAACATCGCGATGCTGTTGACGCTGATCGCGCCGCTGAAGGTGCGGATCCGGAACAGGCTCAGGTCGAGCAGCGGGTTCGCGGCGGTGCGCTGGCGCCGCACGAAGGCACCGGCCAGCAGCAGTCCGGCGGGGACGGCCAGCCCGGGCAGCGGGCTCCAGCCCTCGACGGCGATCGTCTTGACGCCGTAGACCAGCGGCAGGATCGCGGTCAGCGAGAGCACGGCGCCGAGCAGGTCGAAGCGGCCGGTGCGGCCGGTGGAGCGGTACTCGGGGAGCAGGACGGGCGCGGCCAGCAGCACCAGGGCCATCACCGGGACGGCGAGCAGGAAGGCCGAGCCCCACCAGAAGTGCTCCAGCAGGAGCCCGCCGGCGACCGGGCCGAGGGTGGCCCCGGCGGTCAGGATGCCGCCCCAGGCGCCGAGCGCGATCTGCCGCTGCTTGGGGTCGTGGAACATGTTGCGGATCAGCGCGAGGGTCGAGGGCATCACGGTGGCCCCGGCGGCGCCGAGCAGCGCACGCGCCGCGATCAGCTGGTTGGCGTCGTGCGACCAGGCGGCCAGCAGCGAGGCGCCCGCGAAGCCGGCGGCGCCGATCATCAGCAGTCGGCGGCGGCCGATCCGGTCGCCCAGCGCGCCCATCGTGATGAGCAGTCCGGCCAGCAGGAACGAGTACATGTCCATGATCCACAGCTGCTGGGTGCCGCTCGGCGCCAGCGTGGTGGAGATGTACGGGACGGCGAAGAAGAGCACGCCCATGTCCATGGTGAGGACGAGGGTCGGGAGTAGGAGGACGGCCAGGCCGATCCATTCGCGACGGCCTGCGCGGCCGGTGGTTGCGGTCATGGGGAAGACCGTACGGATGACTCAGACGCTTGTCTAGTACGTATGTGCAAGTCGCTCGTGCAAGACGGACGATCGAGTGAGACGGACGATCGAGTGAGACGAATGTGCGAGACATTCGTCCATGGCTTCCGTAGGATTCGGGGCATGGGAAACCGCGAAGACCTGATGGGCGGCGCCAAGCGCTGCCTGTACGAGAAGGGCTACGGCCGCACCACCGCCCGCGACATCGCGACCGCCTCCGGCGTCAGCCTGGCCGCGATCGGCTATCACTTCGGCTCGAAGGAGGCGCTGCTCAACGCGGCGATGATCGAGGCGATCGGGGAGATGGGGGAGGCCCTGGGCGCGGTGGTGATCGCCGCCAACCAGGTGTCGGACGACCCGGAGGTGCGCTTCGCGGCCGTCTGGGACGGCCTGCGGGACGTCTTCGTCGAGCACCGCGGGCTCTGGGCGGCCCAGTTCGAGGCGCTAGCCCAGGCGGGGCACGCCCCCGACCTGGCGGACGCCTTCGCGGCGGCGCAGAAGGAGGGCCGGCTCGGACTGGCCGCGGTGTTCCAGGGGCTGCCCGAGGTGCCGGACACCGCGGAGGAGGTCGCCCGCGGATCCTTCTACCAGACGCTGCTGGCCGGCTACTGTGCCCAGTGGCTGGCCGCGCCCGAGCTCGCGCCCAGCGGGCAGGACTTCCTGCGGGGACTGCGGCTGGTCAGTGACAGCGTGTTCGCCCCGGTGGAGCACTGACCCGCTACTGAGCTCTCGCCCGCTGAGGAGTCCGCGCCCGCTGCGGAGCCCTCTCCCGCTGCGGAGCCCTCTCCCGCTACGCGGTGACGGCGGTCAGCAGCACCACCGAGTCGACGTGCGCCAGCAGCCCGTGCCGCTCCTGCGGGACGGGCTCCAGGTGGCCGGCCGGCAGTTCCAGCCGCCGGCCGGCGATGGTCAGCGAGACCCGGCCGCGCAGCACCTGGACGCTGCCCGCGGCGGGCGGGTTGTGCTCGTCCAGCGTGGTGCCCGCGGTCAGCGCGATCACGGTCTGCCGCAGGATCCCGTCGTGCAGGACCAGGTGGGCGCTGCGCCCGTGCGGGCTCTCCGCCGCCCGGGCGGCGTGCTCCACGGCGAGCTGTTCGAGATCGGGCACCGCGCCTCCTCCTGGCTCCGGGCGCACTCCGTGAGCCCAGGGTCGCGGACGCCCGGGTGCCCCGCACCCGGAGGTGCCGCGGCCGGGCGGTCCGAGGTGCAGGCTCCGCCGACTGCCCGCATCGTGGAGGCATGGCGACCAACGACAGAGTCATTTCCGGGTTCCAGGTCAACCGCCCGCTGCTCACCGGCGGCGTGGCACTCACCGCGATCGGCACCCTGCTCAGCGCGACCGGGACGGTGGTGGTGTGCGCCGCGCTGATCGCGGCCGGCCGCAGCTGGGTGCGCGGTCTGGACACTCCGCCGACCGAGCTCGCCCAGCGGGCCCTGCGGGGGGCGAAGGTGGCGTCCAACGCGGGCTGGGAGGCCTGGCGCACCGAGCACAGCTCACCCAACTGAGACCGGCCGCCGGGCCGGCGAACAGCGGGGCGGGCCGCCGCGGAACGACGGCCCGCCGTGCCGTCGGACCCGAACGGCCCTACAGGCCCAGCGACTTGGCGATGATGCTGCGCATGACCTCGCTGGTGCCGCCGTAGATCCGGAACACCCGGTTGTCGGTGTAGAGCCGGGCGATCGGGTACTCCAGAATGTAGCCGTAACCGCCGTGCAGCTGGAGGCACTTGTCGATCACCGTGGAGGCCGACTCGGTGCAGAACAGCTTCGCCGCGGCCGCGTCCGCGACGGTCAGCTCGCCGTGCTGGTACAGCTCCAGCGCCCGGTCCACCATCGACTGCTGCGCCACCACCTGGGCCTCGCAGTCGGCCAGGGTGAACTTGGTGTTCTGGAACTCGGCCACCGCCTTGCCGAACACCTTGCGGTCCTTGACGTACTGGACCGCGAACCGCACCGCCGCCGCGGCCGCCGCGTACGCGCCGACGGCGATCGCCAGCCGCTCCTGCACCAGGTTGTGGGTCAGGTAGGAGAAGGCCCTGCCCTCCTCGCCGAGCAGGTTCTCCACCGGCACCCGGACGTCGCTGAACGCCAGCTCGGCGGTGTCCGAGGTGCGCAGGCCGATCTTCTGGAGCTTGCGGCCGACGGTGTAGCCCGCGGAGGCGGTGTCCACGCAGAGGATGGACAGCCCGGCCCGGCGGTTCTCCGGGTCGTACGGGGCGGTGCGGCAGACCACCAGGACGAGATCGGCCAGCACGCCGCCGGTGATGAAGGTCTTGGCGCCGTTCAGGACGTAGTGGGTGCCGTCCTCGGAGAGCCGCGCGGTGGTGGAGATGCCCGCGAGGTCGGAGCCGGCGCCCGGCTCGGTCATCGCGATCGCGGTCATGATGTCGCCGGAGACGAAACCGGGGAGCCAGCGCCGCTTCTGCTCCTCGTTCGCGTACTCCAGCAGGTACGGCAGCACCAGGCCGGTGTGCACGCCGGAGGAGCCGAAGCTCACGCCCGCCCGGGCGGTCTCCTCGGCGATCACCGCCTGGTACTTGAATCCGCTCTCGCCCGCGCCGCCGTACTCCTCCGGCACCTCGATGCCGTAGACGCCGAGCTCGCCGAGCTGCCGGTAGAAGTCGCGCGGCGGGTGACCGTCGGTCTCCCAGCTCTCGTAGACCGGGACGACCTCGTTGGCGATGAAGTCCCGGATGGTCTCCCGGAAGGCCTCGTGGTCCTCGTTGAACACGGTGCGGCGCACGGCGGCGCTCCCTTCGACGGCGCCGGCCGGGGCTGCCGGCCGGGGCGGAACCTGCCTGGTGGTGGCTCCACAAGTTAATCCGGGGTAGCTTCGGCTGTCCAGAGTCGGCCGGGCGCGGAAAGCCGGTGGGGAGCGCGGTCGGCGGGGGTGCGAAGTGAATCCTTGCTAGCCTTCCGTCGACGCCGGTCACGGTCCCGTTCCAGAGGTCGGCGCCGTGCCGGACCGGTGCCGGGCCAGTGCCGGACCAGTGCCGGACCAGTGCCCGGCCGAAGGGGAGGGAGGCTCGCCATGGTGGTCCGACGGCCGCCCGGGCGGCGCGCCCAGATCCTGGCCGTGGCCGCCGACCGCTTCCACCGCAGCGGCTACCACCAGGTCTCGATGACCGAGGTCGCCGCCGGCGTCGGCATCACCGCGCCCGCGCTCTACCGGCACTTCCGCGGCAAGCCCGAACTGCTGGACCGGGCCGTCCGGTTGGGCCTGGACGCACTTGCCGAAGGCCTGCGCCCGGCCCGCACCACCGCCGACCTCGGCGCCGCGCTGGCCGCCGTCGCGGTCGGCCACCGCCCGCTCGGCACCCTGGTGCAGCGCGACGCCCGGCTGCTGCCGCCGGCCCGGCGGGCGGCGCTGCGCCGTGAACTGCGCGCCGACGTCGCCCTGATGGTCGCGGTGCTGCGCGTGGAACGGCCGGAACTCGCCGCCGGGGACGCCGAGTTGCTGTGTTGGTCGGCGCTCTCGGCCTGCGCCGGGCTGTCCTACCAGTCGGCGGCGCCGCAGCCCCGACGGGCCGAGGCGCTGCTGCGCGGGATGGTCGCGGCCGTCCTGGCGGTCCCCCTGGGCGGTACGGCCACGGGGCCCTGCGCCGGGCCGGTGCCGGTGGCGCCGGAGCCCGCCTCCGGGGCGGCGCCGGAGCCCAGGCCGCGGGCGCGCCGGGAGGAGCTGCTCGCGGCGGCCGTCCGGCTGTTCCACCAGCGCGGCTTCGACAACGTCAGCACCGACCAACTCGGCGCCGCCGTCGGCATATCCGGTCCCAGTGTGTACCGGCACTTCGACAGCAAGGCCGAGCTGCTCGCCGCCTCGCTGGTGCGCAGCCGCGAGCGGCTCTGGCACGAGGTGGACGGCGCGATCTCGGCCGCCGCCGGGCCCGGGGCGGCGCTGGAGGCCGGGCTGGGCGCGTACGTCGGCTTCGCGCTGCGCAACGGGGACTACCTGGGCGCCATGCTGAGCGAGACGGAGCGGCTGGCCCCGCCCGACCGCCGGGCCGCGGTGGACTTCCGGCGGGACTTCCTGCGCACCTGGGTCGGCCTGCTGCGGCAGGTGCACCCCGGGCTCGACCCGGCGGCCGCCCGGATCCGGGTGCACGCGCTGTTCGCGCTGGTCAACGACGGGGTGCGGAACCGCCCGCACAGCACCAGGCCGGATCTCGGGGACTGCCTGCTGCGGCTCGGCCGGGCGGCGCTGGGGACGTCCGGGGGAGGGGCGCTCTAGCGGTTGCCCCCGGTGCCCCGGGAGTTCCCGCCGTTGCCCTGGGGGGCGCCGGTGTTCCCGCTGTTGTTCTGGGTGCCGCTGACGCTTCCGCCGTTGCCCGTCACCGCGAGGTTGTTGTTCTGGTTGCCCGCACCCGAACCGGTGGCCGTCTGCTGGGTGTTGACCACGTTTCCGTGGACGTCGCCGATGATGTTGCCGGAGCCCGCGTCGCTCACCACGCTGCCGGCGGAGTGATCGGTCGGGCCGGCTCCGTTGTCGGCGTGCGCGGTGGCGGCGCCGACGCCGACGAGGAGGAACGCCCCGAGGGCGGCGGTGGCGGCGGCTGCGCGAATACGGGACACGCTGGTCTCCCTGGCGAGAAGTGCGGATCGTGGCGCCGTCCGGGGTGGCCGCTCCGGGGCGCCGTGGCCCGCGGGGCCCGGCGGCTCGCCGTACGTACGTCGCCGGTTCAGCATTCACCAGTGCGGTGGACGAACTCCACCGAACGGGTGGAAATTCCCCCGATGGGGGAGGACCGGTCACTTCGGAGTTGACGATATTCCGTCATTCCGTCAGGAGGGTGCCGAAGAAGAAAGAAATGGTCGCCAGATAGTCGCACTGGCACACTGGGGACCCATGTCTGATGGTGCCCCGCCCGAGCCCACCCCCGCCGAGGAGCTGCGCACGACCGAGGTCGATCTCGGCGGCCTGGTGAACGTCCTCGCCACCCACCTCTACTCCACCCCGCTGGTCGCCCTGCGCGAACTCGTCCAGAACGCGCACGACTCGCACACCCGCCGGCTCCTGGAGGACCCGGACGGCGACCACCGCCCGCTGATCCGGGTGCGCGCCGACGCCGCCCGGCGGACCGTCGCCATCGAGGACACCGGCGCCGGCCTCACCGAACCCGAGATCCACTCCTACCTGGCCACCGTCGGCACCGGCTACACCCGGATGCTGCGCGAACTGACCGGCAACCAGGAGCTGATCGGCGCCTTCGGCCTGGGCTTCCTCTCCGCCTTCTCGGTCGCCGACGAGGTCACCGTCACCACCACCTCGCACCGCGAACCGCACCTCGGCCACCGCTACCGCAGCCGCGGCGGCGAGCAGTACCGGGTCGAGCCGGTGCCCGCCCGGCCCCGCCCGGGCACGGTGGTCGAGCTGACCCTCAAGGCCGAGCACGCCCACCTCGCCGACGAGGACGTGCTGCGCGACGTGCTCACCCGCTACTGCGTGCTGCTGCCGGTCCCGGTCCACCTCGGGGACGACGAGCAGCCGGTCAACTCCGTCGAGGTGCCCTGGCGCCAGCCCTCCGGCGGCGACCAGTACGCCGCCCGGATGCGCTTCGCCGCCGCCTTCGGCCGCCGCTTCGAGCCGCTCACCGCCTTCCCGGTCCACCCGGTCGAGGACGTCACCGACGCGGTCGGCCTGCTCTGGGTCCAGGACGGCGGCACCTACGGCAGCAGCGACAACCGCGACCTCGCCGTCTACCTGCGCGGCATGCTGCTCGCCGAGGACGCCCGCGACCTGCTGCCCCGCTGGGCCGGGTTCATCGGCGGCGTGGTCGAGTCCAACCGGCTCACCCCCACCGCCAGCCGCGAGGACCTCCAGCGCGACGAGCACTACCACGCGCTGCGCAAGGCCCTCACCGACGCCATCGTGGACGGCCTCTACGAGACCGCCCGGCTGCGGCCCGCCGCGTGGCGCCGCATCCTCGCCCGGCACGGCAACGACCTGCTCGGTGCCGCGCTCTGCGACGACCGGCTGTTCACCCTGCTCGCCGACGACGTCCCGGTGCCCACCTCGCAGGGCGACCTCACGGCCGGCGCGCTGCGCGCGGCGGGAGGCGGCGCGGTGCACGTCGCGCTCGGCAGCGGCGGCGGCTTCGAGGAGATGCTGTACCGGGCGATGCGGGTGCCGATCGCCCGCGGCGACCGCTACGCCGTCCTGCCGTTCCTGCGCCGCTACGCCCAGCTGCGCGGCTGCCGGGTGGTCGAGCTGGGCAGCGAGCAGGGCGACCGCGAGCTGTTCCGCGACCCGGAGCGCCCGCTGCCGGAGCACGAGTCGGCCTGGCTGGCCGGCGCCCTCGCCGACCCGGGCGAGCAGCTCGTCCCGGCCCGCTTCGACCCGCCCGGCCTGCCGCTGGTGCTGGTGCCGGACCGCGAGGCCGAGCTGAAGGCCCGGATCGAGGACGACCGGGCGGACGCCCGGATACCCTCGGCCGCCCTGCGGCTGGCCCGCGCCTTCACCGCCCGCACCGACGGCGAGGTCCGGGCCCGGCTCTACCTCAACCTCGCCAGCCCGGCGGTCCGGGACCTGCTGGCCGCCTACCGCGGCGGGCACACCGGCAGCGCGACCGCCGCCGGGCTGCTCCGCTCGATCAAGGTGATCATGGCCGCGGCCTCGTCCGGACCGTCCGAGGGCGACCTCACCGCCGCGCTGGCCGGCATCGGCACCGCGGTCTCCGCCCTGACCGCCGCCGTCCCGGCCGGTCTGCCGGAGGTCCCGGACAGCCCCGGGGCGCTCTCGGAGGAGCGGTGACGGACGGATTGTCAGTGGGGTGCGGTAGACACCTCATCAGCACGACGCAGGGGGAGCAGGCATGACCACCGACATCTGGGCCTGGGTGCGCGACACCCACCGGCAGCTGGCCGAGGCCGGCCACCACCGGCTGGCCGACGCCATCGTCGAGCTGCCCGAGCACGCCACCGAGGGGCGCAACGAGCAGCTCGACGCGCTCTACCCGGAGGCCGTGGCCGCCGCCCGGGCGCTCGGCCTGCCCTGGGTCGAGGTCTACCTGCGGCACTGGCGGATGCAGAACCTGCTGAACAAGCGCCAGCAGGGCGAGGCGGTGCTGCCCGAGGCGGTCGACCTGCTGGACTTCGCGCACCGGGAGGAGACGGCGAACTGCCCGCAGTCCGTCTGCGTGGTGCAGGACTTCGCGATCTGCCACGCCCGGGTCGACGGGCCGGGGTACGTGGCCGAGCGGCTCGCCGTGGTCGGCGAGACGCTGGACCGGATCGAGCCCGACCGGGCCTGCTACGACTGCCTGTCCCGCGAGTACTCCGACGCCCTGGAGGACGACGGCCGGGCGGCCGAGGCGCTGGACCACCTGGACTCCGCGGCCAACCGGATGCGGGCGGCCGGCCAGCCGGTCTCGCTCCGCTTCCACCAGGCCCGGGCCGGCACCCTGCACCTGCTGGGCCGGCACGAGGAGGTGCTGGAGCTGCTGGCGACGGCCGAGCGGGCCGAGCAGACGCAGGGGCGCCGGCTGGACGAGCGCGACCAGCGCTGGGGCGCCCTGCTGCGGGCCCGCGCGCTCGCCTCGCTCGGCCGCACCGAGGAGGCGCTCGCCCTGCTGCCCGAGCGGGCCGAGGCCGAACGGCACGCCGACCTGCGCACCGCCTGGACGCAGACGGTCGAGCTGCTGGTCGCGGCCGGGGCCCGGGAGAACGACGCCGAACTGGGCGCCGTCCTGGCCGGCTGGGTCGGCTACCTGGACGGCGTCGGCGCGCACCGCCCGTGCGTGGACCTGCTGCTGGCGGCGGGGCGGCTCGCGCTCGCCCGCGGTGCCCGTACGGTGGCGCTCACCCTCGCCGCGACCGGGGAGCGCAAGCTCACCCGGCTGCGGCGCACCGACGGCGTGTCGGAGCAGGTCGCGGCGCTGCGCGCGGCCGCCGAGGCACTGCCGGAGCCCGAGTTGCCCGTCCCGCCGGGCGAGCTGACGGCGCACCTGGCCGAGGTCCGGGTGCCCTACGAGACCGGCGCCGACCTGCTCTCCGCCGCCCTGGACCGGTACCGGGGTGAGCAGGCCGGCGCCACCGGACTGGCGGTGCTCCTGGCCACCGTGCTGGGCGGCCTCGGCCACGCCCGCGCCGCGGCCGACCTGCTGTGGCGGTACCTGGAGGACGACCCGGCCGACCGCGAGCTGACCGGAGCGCTCGGCGAGATGCTGATCGAGGCCCGGGACGCCGAGGGCATCCGCCGCCTCGCCGACCGGGTGGCCGTCTTCGCCCCGGCCGACGGGCACTGGATACGCGCCCGCTGGGCCGCCGCCGAGGGCCGCTGGGCCGAGGCGCTGGAGCAGTGCCGGGCGATCCTGGTGCTGGACGACGAGGTGATCAACACCCGTCGCCTCGCCGCCCACGCCGCCACCGAGCTGGGCGACCACGCCACCGCGCAGCGGATGTACCTGGAACTGCTGGAGCGCGCGGCGCCGGCCGCGGACACCGCCGAGGACTCCGCCGCGGACACCGCCGAGGAGGACGGCCACCGGGCGGTCCGGGAGCCGGACCTGTGGCACCTGATCACCGCGGCCACCGCCAACCGGGACTGGGCGGTGGTCCGTTCCACCGGCGCGCTGCTCGACATCGAGTTCGACGAGCCCGAGGGCCCGGTGGACGAGGAGTGGCAGCTGGTCACCGTCCGGGCCACCCGCACCAACGGCGCGACGTCCGACCTGCCCGCCCTGCGGACCGGCCCGGCCACCGCCCGCATCCTGCCCGTGCTCGGGGACGACCTGACGCTCAACCACGGCGACGTGGTGGTCTTCGCCCCGGCCCTGCTGGAGCGCCCGCCGGCCGAGGACGCGCCCGAGGAGGAGCGGCAGCGCTGGCGCCCGGTGTTCGAGCTGCTCACCCTGCTCGACCCGGCCGGGTACACCACCTACTGGATCGACGGCGGCTGGCCCGGCGACGAGCCGTGGTCGGCCCTGCGGGAGGAGCTGCACGGGGCGGGGTACGCGGTCTGGGTGTACAGCGGGGACCAGTACCGGATCACCGACCCGGCGGACGGCGGCGACACCCTGCCCGGTGTCTACGCGGCCCTCGGCGTCCCGCCGACCGCCTCGGCCGCCGAGGCCGACGCCCTGCTGCTGCGGCTGACCGACGGCTGGGCCCACCCGCTCGCCTGGGCGGAGCTGGCCAAGGCGGCCGGCGCGGCCCCCGCCCGGCACGAGGAGATCGTCGAGCGCTACGGGCTCTGACCGTCATCGACCGCGCGGCCCCGGCGGGCCGGCCCCTCCGGGCCCCCGCCGGGGCCGCGCGCGTTCCCGGCCGTGCCGCGCGCTCCGCGCCCCGCCGTGTGCGGGCCGGCCCGGGAACCATTCCGCCTCCAGTCGAGTCTTTGTCAATGCTTTACTGTTTCATTGCCAAGACTCGACCTCCCGGAGTGCCCGCACCGTGACCAGCCTCGCCCTCGGCCCGTCCTGGCTCGATCCGACCACCCTGATCTCCACCTTCGGCCTGATCGGCATCCTGGCCATCGTCTTCGCCGAGTCCGGTCTGCTGATCGGCTTCTTCCTGCCGGGTGACTCGCTGCTGTTCACCACCGGCCTGCTGGTGGCCGGCGGCACCTACCTGCACCAGCCGCTCTGGCTGGTCTGCGCGCTGATCGTGGTCGCCGCGGTGGCCGGGGACCAGGTCGGCTACCTCTTCGGCCGCAAGGTCGGCCCGAGCCTCTTCCGCCGTCCCGACTCCCGGGTCTTCAAGCAGGAGAACGTCGAGAAGGCCGCCGCCTTCTTCGACCGGCACGGCCCCAAGGCGATCGTGCTGGCCCGCTTCGTGCCGATCGTGCGCACCTTCACCCCGATCGTCGCCGGGGTGAGCAGGATGAACTACCGCGGCTTCGTGGTGTTCAACCTGGTCGGTGGCGTGCTGTGGGGCGGCGGCGTCACCGTGCTCGGCTACTTCCTGGGGCAGATCCCGTTCGTCCGGGACAACATCGAGGCCATCCTGGTCGGCATCGTGCTGGTCTCGGTGATCCCGGTGGCGATCGAGCTGCTGCGGGCGCGCCGCTCCGGCGCGGCGTCCGCCACCCGCCACCGCGCCGGGTAGGCGTCCGCCGCTCCGGCCACGGGACGCCGCGTACATGTGCGTCCGGCTGTTCGATCAGGCAAGGTGTAACCCGAGATCGAGCGGTGGCCGGAGGCCGCCAGGGGTGGCAAGGAGCGGAAGTGCCTAAGCGGGGCCGACCGGGTACGGGCAAGCGGGCGAGGGGGGGCAGGGCGGTCCGACAGGCGCGGCAGGCACCCCCGAAGCCGGTGCACCCGGCCGACGCCCCGCCCACCGAGGGCCTGCTCGGCTACCCCGCCCCGCCGGTCGAGCCCACCATCGTCGTCCCGCTCGCCCCGCCCGTCCCGGAGACCAAGGGCCTGCTGGCCCCCGAGCCCGAGCCCGAGTCGGTACCCGAGTCGGTACCCGGGCCGGCGGTCCGCGCCGCGACCGGACGGGCCGAGGCCGAGCGCCCGGCCCGTCGCCGTTCGGTCGCCGAGGACACCCTCACCCCCGAGGAGTGGCGGGCGGCCGGCTACACCCCGCCCACCGGCATCCCGGTCCCGGACCTCACCGCCGGCGCCCCCGGCGAGGCGCCCTGGCCGGACCGGATGCGCACCCTGCTGCGCACCCCGATGTCCGAGCGGCCCGCCTTCGAGCGCACCGCCCGCGAAATGCACCCCTCCGCGTCCGTCACCCGCAACGTCCCGCGCATCCTCGACCTGACGCTGCGCATCGGCGAGTTGCTGCTGGCCAGCGGCGAGGCAGCCGAGGACGTCGAGGCGGCGATGCTCGGCATCGCGCACGCCTACCGGTTGGACCGTTGCGAGCCGCAGGTCACCTTCACCCTGATCGGCATCTCGTACCAGCCCTCGCTGGTCGAGCCGCCGGTCACCGCTGACCGCGTGGTGCGCCGCCGGACCTCCGACTACACCCGGCTCGACGCGGTGTACGCGCTGGTCGCGGACATCACCGCGGAGAACGTGACGGTCAACGACGCCTACCGCCGGCTCGCGCTGATCCGCCGCAACCGGCACCCGTACCCCGCCTGGTTCCTCGCCCTGACCACCGGCCTGCTGGCCGGCGCGGCGACCTTCCTGGTCGGCGGGCGGGTGGACGACAAGGCCTGGCTGGTGTTCGCGAGCGCCTTCGTCGCGGCCGTCCTGGGCGACCGGCTGGCCTCCGCGCTGGCCCGGCGCCGGCTGCCGGAGTTCTACCAGTTCGTGGCGGCCGCGATGCCGGCCGCCGCCTCCGGCATCATCCTCTCGCTCAACGACTGGGGCCTGCGCGGCTCGGTCGTGATCACCGGTGGCCTGTTCGCCCTGCTGCCCGGGCGCGCCCTGGTCGCCGCCGTGCAGGACGGCCTGACCGGCTTCTACATCACCGCCGCGGCCCGCCTGCTGGAAGTGATCTACCTGGTCGCGGGCATCGTGATCGGGGTGATGGTGATCCTCTACCTGGGCGTCGGCTTCGAGGCGAACCTGCGCCCGGACGAGAGCCTGGTGGGCGTCAACTACCCGCCGGTCCAGATGGTCGCCGCGATGGTGCTGACCCTGGCCTTCGCGACGCTGCTCCAGACCGACCGCCGCACGCTGGCCCTGGTCACCGTCAACAGCGGCATCGGCTGGGCCAGCTACGGTGCGCTGGTGTACAACGCGGGCGTCAACCCGATCGCGGCGACCGGCGTGGCGGCCGGGCTGGTCGGCCTCTTCGGCCAGCTGATGGCGCGCTACCGCAACGGGTCGGCGCTGCCGTACGTGACCGCCGCGATCGGTCCGCTGATGCCCGGTTCGGCGCTCTACCTCGGGATGCTCGCCTTCGCCCAGGGGCACTCCAGCGCCGGCCTGGTGTCGGTCTTCCGGGCGGCGGCGATCGCGATGGCGCTGGCGGTCGGGGTGAACCTGGGCGGGGAGATCGCCCGGCTGTTCCTGAAACTGCCGGTCGGCGCCGAGCGCCCGTCGCTCTACCCGGTCGTGCCGCGCCGGGCGGCCAAGCGCACTCGAGGGTTCTGACCGGACGTCGGGCCGGACGTCGAGCCGGTACCGGGGCGATGCGGTCCCCGGGCCCCGGTCCCCGGGCCCCGGGCCACGTCACGGCAGGCAGGACGCAGGACCAGGAACGAAGGTAAGACCCATGACGACACTGCTGGACGGCTACCGCGAGCACATCGTCGCCGCGCACAAGCAACCGCTGTTCCTGCTGCTGGTCGGATTCATCACCTCTTTCGTCTTCATCCGGTTCAGCGTCCGGATGATCCGCGCCCAGGTGCGCTGGTGGCCGGGCAACGTGACCCCGGGCGGCCTGCACATCCACCACATGGTGTTCGGCCTGGGCTTCCTGCTGCTCGGCGGCATCGGGGTGTTCGCCACCTACGGCGGGCACCCGTGGATCGACGTGTTCGGCCTGGCCTTCGGCATCGGCTGCGGTCTGGTGCTGGACGAGTTCGCGCTGATCCTGCACCTGGACGACGTGTACTGGAGCGAACAGGGCCGCAAATCGGTGGACGCGGTGATCTTCGGCATCCTGTTCACCTCCCTGCTGCTGGTCGGGTACGTGCCGCTCGGCGTGGTGCCCGGCGAGGAGACCAGGTGGGGCCTGATCACGATCATCTCGGTGAACTCGCTGGCCTCGGTGATCACCCTGCTCAAGGGCAAGGTGTGGACCGGCCTGCTCGGGATCATGGTCCCCGGCCTGTCCTGGATCGGGGCGATCCGGCTGGCCCGCCCGAGCAGCCCGTGGGCCCGCTGGCGGTACGCCGCGCGCCCCCGCCGCCGGGCGCGTGCGCTGCGGCGTGAGCTCCTGCTGCACCGGCGCGCGGACCGGGCCCGCACCTGGCTTTTCGACCTGATCGCCGGCGCCCCCGACAAGGTGCCCGCCAACCACCCGGCGGCGCACCGGGTGGCCGAGCGGATGGCCGCCCGGGCCAGCGCCCACCTCGACGCGCACGCCGCCCGGGCGCTGGCCCGCCGTCAGGCCCGGCTGGCCGACCGCCGTTCGGCGGCCGCCGCCGGGACGGCCCGGGGCGCGGCGGACCCGGCGCTCGGGTCGGCCGAGGCCGGTCCGGACCGCTCCCGCCTGGCGCAGCAGCGCCGTCGTACCGTCCGGGCCGGGCGCAGCCGGGTCTTCGCGGTGGGGCCGACCGGGCTGGAGAGCCGACCGGAGCGGCACCACCGGCTGCGCACCCATACCCGTCGGATCGGCCGGTAGCGCGGCCCTGCGCGTGGGTCCCGGTCCGTTCCCCGTCCGTTTCCCCGTCCGCTTTCCTGCCCGCGCCGCTGTCCGGCCGGAGCCGAGGCTTGGTCAGATCATCCGATGGTCACCCGACCGGCGGAGCACTTTTCGGGTGTGAAGGCCGCCGGAATTGAGAACATGGGCGTCATATGACCGTTCTGTCACGTGATGGGATGATTCATCGGATCCCCGCCGACCCCCGGGCCACCGACCGCCCGTACGCCGCGCGCCGTCCGACGCCGTCCCCTCCGGACCCGTCAGAAGGGATGTCGCGTGGCGCGCAGGATCCTGCCGACCCTCCTGTTGTCCCTCACCACCCTGCTCGGGCTGCTCCCCGCCGCCCAGGCCGCCCCGGCCGACCCCGAACCGACGGCCGGCCGCGCCGTGGGCGAGGACCCGTACCCGACCACCGAGGAGATCGACCGGGCCCGGGCCGAGGCCGAGGGCAAGGCCTCCTCGGCCGCCGCCCTGGAGGCCGCGCTCACCGCCGCCCGCACCGAGCTGGACCGGGCCGGGCGCACCGCCGAACAGGTCGTCGAGGCCTACAACGGCGCCCGGCTCGCCCTCACCCGGGCCCGCGCCGAGGAGGTCGCCGCCGCGCAGCGCGCCGCCGCCGCCGAGGCCGAGCGGGCGGCCGCCGCCGAGGACGCGGCCCGGCTCGCGGCCGAGACGTACCGGCAGGGCGCGGGTGCCGAACTGTCCGCCCTCAACGCCCTGCTCGGCGCCCACGGCGCGCGCGACGCGGGCGACCGTGCCGCCGCGGTCGGCCAGGTCAGCGAGCGCACCCGGCAGATCCTGGACGCCGCCACCTCCACCGCGGCCGCCGCCCGCGGCGCCTCCGCCGCCGCCCGGGCCGCCACCGAGGCCGCCGGGAAGGCCGCCGTCGAGGTCGGCGCGGCCAAGGTCAGGGCGGAGCAGCGGCTGGCCGCCCAGCAGGACGAGGTGGCCGCCGCCGGGCGGCGCCGCGAGCACATGCTGGCCGAGCTGGCCGCCGCCCGGAACACCACCGTCGAGCTGGAGCTCCGGCGCCGCGAGGCCCTGGAGGAGATCGCCGCCCGCGAGGCCGAGGCCGCCGCCCGCGCCGCCGCCGAGCAGGCCGCCCGGGAGGCCGAGGCCGCGGCGGCGGCCGCCGCTGCCACCAGGGCCCACCCCGCACCGCCCCTCGCCCGCTCGTGGTCCGCCGAGGGCGCGGCCGCCGCCATCGCCTTCGCCAAGTCCAAGATCGGCCTGCCCTACGTCTGGGGCGGCGAGGGCCCGGGCGGCTACGACTGCTCCGGGCTGACGATGATGGCCTGGCGCGAGGGCGGCCGGCAGCTCAACCACTTCGCCGCCGACCAGTACGCCCAGAGCACCCCGATCGGCTACCGCCAGCTGCGCCCCGGCGACCTGGTCTTCTGGACCGACACCGGGCGTGCCGCCGACATCCACCACGTCGGGCTCTACATCGGCGACGACCAGATGATCGAGGCCCCGCGGGTCGGCATGCCGGTCAAGCAGGCCAGCCTCTGGATCATGGGGACCCCGGACTTCTACGCCCGCCCCTGACGCCCGGGCCGGCGGGTGCCGGTCAGCACCTCGACGGGTGCGACCGGCCCCACCCCCTCGGCCCCACCCCCTCGGCGGCGGCCGCGAGGACCGGGGCGAGCGCGATCAGGGCGTCCCCGGAACCGGTTCGGCGCGAGGTACTCGGCACCGAGGGCGTCCGGGAGGCCGAGCCGGCCGCCGCCCCACCTGGCTACCGGCCGGCCACGGCGGCCACCGCCCGGCGGCTGTCGCGCAGCCGCACCACTGTCCAGCCCCAGAGCGCGGCGACCGGGAGCGACACGAGGAAGACGGCGAACGCGCCGCCGACCCGGCCGATCATCTCGGAGTCGCAGACCTCGGCCAGGTGGAAGCCGGTCGGCTGGTAGAAGGCCGGTGAGCCGCACAGCCCGTTGCCCGGCGCGAGGACCAGCCAGAGCGCCCAGAGCCAGCCGGCCACGGTCAGCCCGCCGACCAGCTTCGCCGTCAGCGCCCGGCCCTCGTACTCCTTCAGCCTGCGGACGTACTCGTCCTCCATGGTTCCCCCCGAAGCGGATCGTCTGCACCTGAACCGGCACGAGGATGCCAGGCGGGCCCGCCCGGGCGCCACTGTCGGTGGGGCGCGCTAGCGTGACCGCGCGAACCGATACTGAGGAGGCGTCGTGCGACTGCGGGATGTTCGGGCGGGGGACGTCGAGGCGTACGTCCGGATGCGCTGCGACCCGGTGATGATGGCCGAACTCGGCGGCCCGCTGCCCCGGGCGCGGGTGGAGGAGCGGCTGCGCAGGGACCTGGCCCTGGTGGCCGGGGACAGCTCCTGGATCAGGATGATCGTGCCGGACGGCGCGCAGGACGGAGAGGCGGCGGGCACCGTCACGCTCTGGTCGGACCAGGAGGACGGCGAGAGCTTCTCCGAGATCGGCTGGATGGTGCTGCCCGAGTACCAGGGGCGCGGCCTCGCCAAGGCGGCCGTCCGCAGGGTGCTGGACGCCGCCGCCGAGGACGGCCGCTGGGGCGAGGTGCACGCCAACCCGGGGACCACCAACGGACCGTCCAACGGGATCTGCCGGGCGCTCGGATTCCGGCTGGTCGGCGAGCGGGACCTGGACTTCGCGGACCGCGTCCTGCGCACCAACCACTGGGTGGTGGTGCCCGGCGAGCACCACGGGTCGGGCACGGAATAATTCGGATGCCACCCCCGGAGGGCCGCCGTACGGTGGCCCCATGGGCAACAGCATCGATCACACGGACATCGACAGCGTGAGCGGGCTCCAGGTCCGGGCCGTCTCGGTGGACGAGGTGGCGGAGTGGAACCGGGCGCTCAACTTCGGCTTCCTCCGCCCCGACGTGGCCGTCGCGCCGGACCTGCGCCGTCGGCAGTGGGAGCCGGGCCGGATGCTGGCCGGTTTCGACGGCGAGCGCCAGATCGCCACCTTCCGCAGTTTCGACGCCGAACTGACCGTCCCGGGCGGCGCCGTCGTCCCGGCCGACGCCATCACCAACGTCACGGTCAGCGCCACCCACCGCCGCCGCGGCCTGCTCAACGCGATGATGCGCAGGGACCTCGCGGGCGCCGCCGAGCGCGGCAGCGCGGTCGCGATCCTGGCCGCCGCCGAGTACAACATCTACGGCCGGTTCGGCTTCGGCCCGGCCACCCGGGGCGGCGGTTGGAACATCGAGCTGCGCCGCACCCGGGGTCTGCGCGAGGGCCTGCCCGGTGTCCCCGGCGGCCGGATCGACTTCGTGACCATGGCGGAGCTGCGCGAGCTGGGCGCGGAGCTGTACGAGCGCTGGCGGCGCACCCAGTCGGGCGCGATCGACCGCGACGCGCTCTGGTGGGAGCGCACGGTCGGCGAAGTCCGGTCACCGGGCGACGAGTTCAAGGAGCCGTTCGCCGCCGTCCACCGGGACGCCGCCGACGTGGTCACCGGCCTGGTGGTCTACCGGATCGGGACCAAGTGGGACGGCGCCTACCCCGACTGCAAGCTCACCGTGGACGACTTCATCGCCCTCGACCTGCCCACCGCCGTCGAACTCTGGCGCCTGGTGCTGTCCGTCGACTGGGTGGCCAGGGTCGAGGTGTGCAGGCTCGGCCCGGACGACCCGCTGCCGCTGCTGCTCCAGGACCCGCGCGCGGCCACCCCGCACGAGGACAACGCGGACGTCGTGTGGCTGCGGGTGCTGGACGTCGAGGCCGCGTTCCGCGCCCGCAGCTACGGCGCCCCCGGCCGGGTGGTGCTGGAGGTCGACGACAAGCTGGGCTACGCCTCCGGCCGTTGGGCGCTGGAGACGGCCGAGGACGGCACCGGCCGCTGCACCCGGACCACGGACGACGCCGACCTCGCGCTCGGCGCCTCGGAGTTGGGCTCGCTCTACCTGGGCGCGGAGACGGCGTCGAGGCTGGCCGCGGCCGGCCTGGTCGGCGAGCTGCGCCCGGGGGCGGCGGCCGCCGTGGACCTGCTGCTGCGCACCCCGGTGCGGGCCTGGACGCCGACCGAGTTCTGAGCCCGTTCCCGCACCGGAGGCCGGCCCGTTCGCGGGCCGGCCTCCGGTGTTGCCGCGGGCGCTACGTGACCGCCGTCTTGCCGATGGTGGGCAGGATGAAGTCCTGGATCAGGCCCTTGGCGTCACGGACGATCGGCCGGAACACCCGGTAGCGCGAGAGGTTGATCACCCGGGCCGCCATGGGGGTGGACCGGCGGACGAACTCCCGCGTGCGCTCGGTGTCCTCGGTCCGGTCGAAGACCCAGTAGAGGACCACGATCATCAGGTACAGCCAGAGCACGTCGGGCAGGAGCTCGACCAGTTCGGCGTCCAGTTTGGGCGCCAGCTCCGAGCCTTGGAGGACGTCGCGGAACAGTTCGACCGCCGTCGCCCGGGCCGGGTGGGAATCGTTGGAGAACGGGCTCAGCGAGCTGGTCGGGTCGGCCGCCGTCCGGAAGAACTGCGCGGCGAACTCGTGGTACGGCGCGGCCGTGTCGAGCCAGGAGGTCAGTGCGATCTCCAGCCGCTCGGAGAAGTCCCGGGTGTGGGACATCCGGCGCTTGGCGTCGGCCGCGTGCTCGTAGGTCATCCGGTCGTAGAACCCCTGGATCAGGAATTCCTTCGCCGAGAAGTAGTAGTACGCGTTGCCCACCGAGACGCCGGCCTCGGTGGCGATGGCGCGCATGGTGGTCTTCTCGTAGCCCCGTTCCTGGAACAGCCGCATGGCGGTCTCCAGGATCAGGGCACGGGTCGCCTCACTCTTGTCGGTCTTGGGCTGGGCCCGGCCGCCGGGCAGTGCTCCGCCCTCCGGCCCGGTCCCGCTCCCCGGGTCGGGCGCGGCCGGAGCCCCGGCCGTGCCGTTCTCGCCGTCCGTTCGGTTCGTCGCTGCCAGGTCGTCCACGAGCACGAGCCTAGCCGGAGACGACGTTCCATCCGGTGTCGGTGTTCGTGGCACCGGATGCCCCCTCCGCATCCGGTGCCACGGCGACCCCCCTTGTTTCGAACGCGTTCAAAAGCTGAGCGATACTGTAGACGTATCGGTTGAACATGTTCAACTCCATCTCTGTGGGAGGCTGGTCACATGATCAGTTCAGGACTGACCGTCATCCGGCGCGGCGGAGTGCAGGACGCCGAGTCCGTCGCCGAGCTGCACGCCCACAGCTGGCGCACCACCTACCGGGGGATCGTCCCCGAGGCGGGACTGGGTGACGGGATGGTCGCCCAGCGGCGCGAACTGTGGGCACTGCGCCTGGCCACCGACTGCGCCGACTACGGCGGGCCGGAGAACACGCCCGAACTGCTGGTCGCCGAACGGGCGGGCGCGACGGTCGGATTCATCTACCTCGTCCCGCAGCCGGACGGCGGGGTGCTGATCGACAACCTGCACGTCCGCCCCGGCCTGAACGGCGGCGGCATCGGGCGCGAGCTGCTGACCGCGGCCCGCACCCATGTCGCCGAGCGGCACCCCGGGGCCGGACTCTCCCTGGAGGTGCTGCGGGACAACACCCGCGCGATCGCCTTCTACGAGCGCGAGGGCGCCGAGCGGGTCCGGGCACAGGAGGGCGAGTTCCCCGGAGGGTTCCTGCTGCCCGAGTACGTGTACGCCTGGCCGGCCGCGCGCGTGGCGGTCGGGTCCGACCGGGCGGAGCCGGCGGACCGGTAGGAACCGGTCGACGGAACGGTGGAGAGGCGGATCGGTGGAAGGGGAGGACCTGCTGGAGCAGGCCGTCAGTCGATGTCGTAGACGGTCACCGGTACGCCCCGGGCCGTCAGCCGGGCGGTGACCAGCGGTTCGACCCGGTCCCACCGCCCGCCCGCCAGGCCGCAGCCGATCCGCGGCATGTGGACGGAGGCACCGAGCCGGAGCGCGTGCTCACCGAGCGCGGCCAGTCCGGTGTCGATCGCCTCGTACCGCACCGGCACCCCGGTCGAGCGCCCCGTGCGGATGCCGCGCTGGCCGACCAGGTTGGCCACCCAGACGTGCGGATCGACCGCCACCAGCTGGACGGCGCCCAGGCCGAAGTCGTTCTTCGCCCGCTCTCGATGCCAGCGCCGGTACGCGGCCTCGGGCTCGGGCCAGCGTCTGGAGAGCGCGAGCACGAAGCCCCTGCCCCACCCGCCGAGGTCGTTGCAGACGTGCGCGACCACCTTCACGCCCTTGCCCTGGGGCGTGGTGGCATCGCCTCGGACGTACGTGATTTCCCCCATGCCTCGACGTTAGAGGGTGGGACTGACAATCTGCTCGGCATTTTCCGGCGCCCCGCTCGGCGCCCCGCCCGGCGCCCCACCCGGCGCCCCCTCGGGCCGTGCGGCCGCCGCCGCCCCGCGCGCCGTCAGGTGCCGGCGCCCCGCCAGCGCGATCAGCAGCGCGAGCCCGGCGGCCGCGGCGGGCAGGAGGTAGCCGGTGCCCGGAGCGGCCCGCTCCGCGACCGTCCCGGCGAGCGCCGCCCCGGCCGAGATGCCGACCACGATGCCGGACACCGCCATCGCCATGCCCTCGTTGAACTGCCGCTGCGGCAGCAGCTCCTGGACCAGCGTCATCCCGGTCACCATGGTCGGCGCGGTGGCGGTGCCGGCCGCGAACAGGGCCGTCCCGAGCAGCCCGAGCCCGGCCCCGCCCAGCCCGGCGGCGAGCGGCAGCAGCAGGACCGAGGCCATCGCGGTGGCGCCGAGCAGGAACCGCGTGCCCGGTGCCCGGCGCGGGGTCAGCAGCCCGAACAGCAGCCCCGCGACGCAGGAACCGGCCGCGAACAGGGCCAGCAGCAGTCCGGCGGAGGCCTTGTGGCCGAGCGCGTCGGCGTACGCCACGGTGGTGATCTCGGTCGCGCCGAAGACCGTGCCGGTCGCCAGGAAGGTCAGCACCAGCACCCGCAGCCCGGGCACCCGCAGCGGGGAGCCGTGCCGCGGTCCGGCCGGTTCCCGCCCCTGCGCCGGGGCGGGGGGCAGCGGGGGTTCGGTGCGCCGCTGGGCGGCGAACAGCAGGGCGCCGGTGGCGCCGAGGGTCCCGGCGGTGATCAGTCCGGCCTCCGGGGCGAGCGTGGTGCAGAGCAGCATGGCGAGCACCGGGCCGGCCATGAAGCAGAGTTCGTCCAGGGCCTGTTCGAAGGAGTTGGCCAGGTGTCGGGCGGCCGGGTCGTCCCGGTACAGGTGCGCCCAGCGGGAGCGGGCCATGCCGCCGAGGTTGGGTGCCGCCGAGCCGGCCGCGGAGCAGAGGAGGAGGGTCCAGTCGGGTGCGCCGAACCGGACGCAGAGCAGCAGCCCGGCCGGCGGAACGGCGTTGTACAGCGCGGCCGGTACCGTCACCCGCGCCTGCCCGTACCGGTCCACCAGCCGTCCGATCAGCGGCATCCCGACCGCGCCGGCGACCAGTCCGGCCGCCGAGACGGCCCCGGCCAGCCCGTACGAGCCGCGCCGCTCGGAAAGCAGCACCACCAGGGCGACGCCGTTCATCGACAGCGCCAGCCGGCCGAGCAGCCCGGTCAGGGTGAAGGCGACGGCGCCGGGGGCCGCGAACAGCCGCCGGTAGGAGGTGAGGACGGCGCGCGGGGGCATCGGGCTCCTGTGAGCACAAGGGGAAGGGGGGTGCTCACAGCCTGGTGCCGGTGGCGGGCGGCCGTCCAACACCTGTTTCGCCACACTCACAACACGCTGTTGTTAATCTGCCGCCCATGCCCCGTGACCTGCACCCCCGCCTGCTCCGCGGCTTCGTCGCGACCGCCGAGACCCTGCACTTCGGCCGGGCCGCGGAGCGGCTGCACACCGCCCAGCAGGCACTCAGCCGGGACGTCCGGACCCTGGAGGGGCAGCTCGGCGAAGCACTGTTCACCCGCACCACCCGCAGCGTCGAACTCACCCCGGCCGGGCGGCGGTTGCTGCCCCGGGCGCGCGGGTTCCTCGCCCTGCACGACGAGATCCTCGCCGAGGCCGCGGCCGGATCCGGGGCCGCCGCCCGGCCGCTGCTGCTCGACCTCAACAGTGACGTCACCGGCCCGGACCTCACCGCCGGCCGGGTGCTCGAACGGGCCCGGGCCGCCTGGCCGGCGGGCGAACTGCTGGCCCGCTTCCACGGCGGACTGGCCGCGGCGGCCGCCGAACTGCTGGCCCACCGGCTGGACGCCTCCTTCGGCCGCTTCGCCGGGCTGCCCGCCCCGGTGCGCGGTCGACTCGTCCAGCTGCCGGTGCGGTTGGAACGGATCTCGGTGATGATGGCGGACACCCATCCGCTGGCCGACCGCTCCGTGCTGCGCCCGGCCGAGCTGGCGGGCCACCCCGTCGACGTCTGCGCGGGCAACCCGGCGACCACCGAGTGGGCCGACCTCGGCACCCGGCTGCTGCGGGAGCACGGTCTGACGGCGGCCGCGCCGTACGTGCCGCCGGTGGGCGTCGACGAGACCGCCCGCTACCTCGCCCGGCACGGCGATCCGATGCTGACCACGGTCGGCGGCCCGCGGATCCCGGGGACGGTGAACGTGCCGCTGGTGGAACCGGTGCCGCTGAGCCTGGTCAGCCTGGTGCACCGGCCCGGGGAGCGTCACCCGGGGCTGCGGGCGCTGGCCGCCGCGGCCGGCGCGCTCGGCGCGGCCGAGGGCTGGCTGCGCCGTCCGCCGGGCAGCTGGCTTCCCGAGGCGGACGCGGCGCTGCTGCCGTAGGGGCGGACGCGGGCGGCCGACCGCCGTACGGGTGGGCGGCCGTCACACGAAGACCGCCCCTGCCCCCGGGGGGAAGGGCAGGGGCGGTGCTCGGGGGGACGGCCGGCTCAGGCCGCCTTGACGGCGGAGATGTCGAAGCTGAGCTTGACCTTCTCGCCGATCAGCACGCCGCCGGTCTCCAGCGCGGCGTTGTAGGTCAGGCCGAACTCGGTGCGGTCGACGACGGCCTTGCCCTCGAAACCGACCCGGTCGGCGCCGTACGCGTCGGTGGCGCTGCCGGTGTACTCCAGGTCCAGCACGACCGGGCGGGTGGTGCCCTTGATGGTGAGGTCGCCGGTCATCCGGTACGAGTCGCCGCCGAGCAGTTGGGCGGAGGTGCTGCGGAAGCGGATCTCCGGGTGGGTGTCGACGGCGAAGAAGTCGCCGGTGCGCAGGTGCTCGTCGCGCTGGGCCTGGTTGGTGTCGACGCTCGCGACCTTGATCACCAGTTCGGCCGAGGAGTTGCCCGGGTGGGTCCCGTCCAGGTGCAGCTTGCCGTCGTACTCGGTGAAGCGGCCCTTGACGTTGGTGACCATCGCGTGGCGGACCGAGAAGCCGATCTCGCTGTGCGTGTTGTCCACGGTCCAGTCGCCGGTCAGGTGGGAGAGGTCCGGGCCGGCCGGGGTCGGGGCGGCGGTCGCGGCGGGGGCGGTGACGGTCTTGGTGCGGTTGAACAGGCCCATGGCTTCCTCCTTGGTTCGAAGCCAGTTGTTTAGGCTTCAACTTGTTGGCTCCAGCGTAGGACAACTTCGTTCAACTTTCAACCATGGCGTTCCGGGTTCCTCCGAACGGCTCAGCGGACCCGCCCTGTCGGACCTCCCGGATAGGCTGCGAAGGACGGTCCCACCCCGCCCGGAAAGGCCCCCGATGTTCGTCCTGCACGCGCTCTGGCGGGCGGACGGGCACCTGGCGCTCTGGGCCGAGGACGCCCGCGCCCACCCCGGCGCCGCCGAACCGCAGCCCGACCGGCCCGCCCCGCGCGCCCACCCCTACGCCTGCCCGGCCGGCGAGCTGGCCGCCGTGCTCGGCGGCATCGGACCGGGCCTCGGCTGGCTCGCCGGACAGGCCCCCGAGCGCTGGGCCACCTTGCTGCTGCCCACCGTCGGCACCGTCCCCGCGCCCTCGCCCGACCTTCCGGTCGCGCCGCCGCGCGGCGGCGCCGTGCTCACGCCCTGGCGGGTGCCGGCCCTGCTCTTCGGGGCCGGGGCCGCCGCCCAGCTGCTCGGTGAGGTCTTCGACCCGGTCTGGGCCGTCACCAGCAGCGATCTGCCCGGCGCCGGACGGGTCGAGGTGGTCCACGGCCCCTCGCTGCGCTGGCTCACCGGAGTGCACGACCTCGCCTGGCGGACGGTCGGCCGCGGCCGGGTCCAGCCGCTGCCCGTGACCGCCGCCGACGGCCGCCCGCAGGCCCGGTGGCGGCCCGACCTCACCCCGGCCGGGCGCCGCGAGGCCGCCGCCCTGGCCGCTGGCTGCCCGCCCGTCCTGCTGGGGGAGTGGCCGCACGGCGCCGACGACGGGGACGCGCTGCTGGGCGCGGCCCTGGGCGCACTGGTGGACGCCGAGGCCCGCGCCGCACTGGCGGACGCCCCGTCCCCCTTCCCGGTCGACGGCGGCGCCGGGCCGGGGGCGGCCGTCGCCGAGCGCTGGCTGCACGCCCTCACCACCCCCGACGGCGGGTTCGACGGCTCCCCGCCCGAGGAACTCGCCGAACTGCGCCGCGGGCTCGGCGCCTGGTACGCCGCCGCCGAGCCCGTCGATCCGGCGCTGCGGCTCTGCTTCCGCCTGGTCGAGCCGCTCGGCCCCGATCAGGACGACCCGGAGGGCCGGCCCTCCGACGACGCGTGGCAGCTGGAGTTCCTGCTCCAGGCCGTGGACGAGCCCTCCCTGCTGGTCCGCGCCGCCGACCTGCACGAGGGCGGCGCCGCCCACGCCGCGCTCGCCCGCAAGGGCGCCGACCCGGTCGACGTGCTGGTCGCCGAACTCGCCCGCGCCGCCCACCGCTGGCCCGCCCTGGACGGGCTGCGCCACCGCTCCCACCCGTCCGCCCTGCCGCTCGGCCGGGCCGGCGCGCTCGACTTCCTGCGCACCGCCGCGCCCGCCCTCGCCGAGGGCGGCTTCGGGGTGCTGCTGCCCGCCTGGTGGCGCCGCCGCCCCCGGCTCGGGCTCGTCCTGCGCGCCACCACCCCGCCCGCACCCGGCTCGCTCGCGGCCACCGGCCAGGTGGACCGGGACGCCGTGGTCGCCTTCCGCTGGCAGGTCGCGCTCGGCCCGGAGGGGGAGCCGCTCACCGAGCGGGAACTGGCCGAACTCGCTGCGGCCAAGCAGGAGTTGGTCCGGGTGCGCGGTACCTGGCTGGAGGCCGACCCGGCCCAGATCGCCGCCGCGCTCGCCTTCCTCGCCGACCGGCGCGACGGAGTGCTCGCCGCCGGAGAGCTGCTGCGGCTCGCCCTCGACCCGGAGGCGACGGTCGCCGGGCTGCCGGTCACCTCGGTGCGCGCCGACGGCCCGCTCGGCGAGCTGCTCGCCGGGCAGGCCGTCGCCGCCCCGGCCGCGGAGCTGCCGGCGGACTTCCGGGCCGAGCTGCGCCCGTACCAGGAACGTGGGCTGGCGTGGCTGCGGACCATGTCCGGACTCGGCCTCGGCGCCGTGCTGGCGGACGACATGGGCCTCGGCAAGACCGTCCAGACCCTCGCCCTGCTCGCCTCCGAGCGGGCGGAGGCGGCGGAGGCGGCGGAGGCGGCGAAGGGGGCGGAGGACACCGCCGGTCCCACCCTGCTGGTCTGCCCGATGTCCCTGGTCGGCAACTGGCAGCGCGAGGCCGAGCGCTTCGCCCCCGGTCTGCGACGGTACGTCCACCACGGCGCCGGCCGCCTCGGCGCGGAGCAACTCGCCGCGGCCGTCAGGGGCGTGGACCTGGTCATCACCACCTACGGGCTGGTCCAGCGCGACCTCGCCGCCCTGCGCGCGATCCGCTGGCGCCGGGTGGTCGCCGACGAGGCCCAGCACATCAAGAACAGCGGCACCGCGCAGTCCCGGGCGATCCGCGCGCTTCCCGTCACCCGGCACCGGATCGCGCTCACCGGCACTCCGGTGGAGAACCGGCTCGCCGAACTGCACGCCGTCCTGGACTTCGCCAACCCGGGCCTGCTCGGCCCGGCCGAGCGCTTCAAGGAGCGCTACGCGATCCCGGTCGAGCTGCACCGCAGTCCCGAACGCACCGCCGAACTCCTCCGCCGCACCGCACCGTTCGTGCTCCGCCGGGTCAAGTCCGACCCGGCGGTGGCGGCCGAGCTGCCCGCCAAGCAGGAGATGACCGTCTGGTGCAACCTCACCGCCGAACAGGCGGGCCTCTACCAGGCCGTGGTCGCCGACCTGCTGCGGCGGGTCGAGGGCATCCGGGGCGTGGAGCGGCGCGGCACGGTGCTGGCCGCGATCGGCAAGCTCAAGCAGGTCTGCAACCACCCGGCCCAACTGCTGCACGACGGTTCGGCGGTGGGCGGGCGCTCGGGCAAGGTCGCCCGGCTGGCGGAACTGCTGGAGGAGGCGCTGGCCGAGGGCGACCGGACGCTGGTCTTCACCCAGTACGCCGAGTTCGGTGCGATGCTCCGCCCGTACCTGGAGCGCCGGCTCGGCGAGGAGGTGCTCTACCTGCACGGCGGTCTGCCCCGGGGGCGCCGTGAGGAGCTGGTCGAACGCTTCCAATCCCCGGACGGGCCGGGGGTGTTCCTGCTCTCGCTGCGGGCCGGCGGCACCGGCCTCAACCTGACCGCCGCCAACCAGGTGATCCACCTGGACCGTTGGTGGAACCCGGCGGTCGAGGAGCAGGCCACCGACCGGGCCTTCCGGATCGGCCAGCGCCGGGACGTCCAGGTCCGCCGGCTGGTCTGCGTCGGCACCGTCGAGGAGCGGATCGACGAACTCCTCTCCGCCAAACGCTCGTTGGCCGAGGCGGTGGTGGGGGAGGGGGAGCGCTGGCTCACCGACCTGCCGGTCGAGGCGCTGCGCGAACTGGTCGCCCTCACCCGGGAGGACGCCGTGGCCGAGGAGGACGCGTGAGCGACGAACCGAAACCGCCCGTGGTCAACGTTGCCGCCTACTGGTGCGGCGACTTCACCCTGCGCCGCGCGCCGGCGGCGGCGGAGGAGGACGGTCCGGACGAGTCCTCGCTGCGCCGCCTCGGCCGCTCCGGCATCACCGTGCACGGCCGCGACCTCGCCGTCGTGCTCGCCCCCGCCTACGAGGCCTTCCGGGGCTGAGCGCGGCGGCTACCGTGCGGTAGCGTCGCGCGGGTGACCGACACCCACGACGAGCCGTCGGCCGACTCCCGGTCGGCCGACTTCGAGCAGCACCGGCGGACGGTCTTCGGCATCGCCTACCGGATGCTCGGCAGCGTCGCCGATGCCGAGGACCTGGTCCAGGACACCTGGCTGCGCTGGAGCGGCGCCACCGGCCCGGTCGCCAGTCCCGGCGGCTTCCTGGCCCGTACGGTCACCAACCTCGCGCTCAACAAGCTGGACTCGGCCGCCGTCCGCCGCGAGTCCTACGTCGGCCCCTGGCTGCCCGAGCCGCTGGTCGCCGAGCCGGACGCGACCGAGGGCGTCGAGCGGGCCGAGACGGTCTCGGTGGCCCTGCTGGTGGTGCTGGAGAGCCTGTCCCCGCTGGAGCGGGCGGTGTTCGTGCTCAAGGAGGCCTTCGGATTCTCCTACCAGGAGATCGCCGAGGCCCTGGACCGCACCGAAGCCGCCTGCCGTCAGGTCGGCAGCCGGGCCCGGGCGCACGTGCGCGCCGGCCGGCCGCGCTACGACGCCCCGCCCGAGCTGCGCCGCCGCGCCACTGACGAGTTCCTGGTGGCCTGCGCCGGCGGCGACCTGAACCGGATGCTCGAACTGCTCGCCCCCGACGTCACCGCCTGGACGGACGGCGGTGGGGTGATCCGTGCCGCGCTGCGGCCGGTCATCGGTGCCGAGAACGTCGCCCGCTTCGTCCTCGGGGTGCTCGGGCAGCTCGGCGCGGGTGCCGGCGCCCGTCCGGTCCTGGTCAACGGCGAGCCCGGTGCGCTGGTCACCGTGGACGGAGCCGTCGACTCCGTGTCGGTGTTCGAATTCGCCGAGCAGCCCGACGGCACCGTGCGGATCGTCGGGATCCGCAGCGTCCGCAACCCGCACAAGCTGGCCCACCTCGCCGGCGCCGCGCCCGTGCCTCCCTCGGCCCCTGTCCCTCCCGCCCCCGTGTCTCCCTCCACCCCCGTCCCTTCCGCCGCCGACGCTCCCGCCCCCGGCGACGGCGCCGACCGGCCCGACCCGGCTTGACCCTCGACCAGGTCGAGCCCGCAGAGTCACCGGCATGGAGAGCGAGCTGCACAGCATCGGCGAACTGGCCCGCGCCAGCGGACTGGGCGTCGGCACCCTGCGCTACTACGACGGCGCCGAGGTGCTCACCCCCGCCTGGGTCGATCCGCAGACCGGCTACCGCTGGTACCGGCCCGGCCAGCTCGCCGACGCCCGGCTGCTGGCCAGGCTGCGCCGGGTGGGCCTGCCGCTGACGGACGTCCGCGCCGTGCTCGGCGCCGCACCCGGCGGCGAGGAGGCCCGGCAGGTGC
>NZ_JBVJBI010000004.1:378732-382236 GCF_055589745.1 Kitasatospora sp. NPDC041917
CCCGGCTGCTGGCCAGGCTGCGCCGGGTGGGCCTGCCGCTGACGGACGTCCGCGCCGTGCTCGGCGCCGCACCCGGCGGCGAGGAGGCCCGGCAGGTGCTCGACGCGCACCTGCACCGTCTGGAGGACGGCCTCGCCGACGCCCGCCGCGAGCTCTCCCTGATCCACGCGATGATCGACCAGAGGGAGCAGCCGATGACCACCACCCCCGCCGGACTCCGGTTCACCGTCCCGGCCGAAGAGCTCGCGGCCGCCCTGGACGCGGTCCGCTTCGCGGTCTGCGGGGACCCGGAGCTGCCCTCGCTCGCCGGCGTGCTCTTCGAGCCCGACGGGCCGGTGCTGCGCCTGGTCGCCACCGACCGCTACCGGATGGCCCTCGCCGAGGTGTCAGCCGCCGGTGACACGCCCGAGCGGCCGGTGGCGGGCACGGTCGTCCCGACCGCGCTGGTGGACGCGCTGCGCGCGCTGCTCGGCTCGGGGGCGGCGGAGGTCGCGCTCACCCTCGGCGGCGGTCCGGTCCGCGCCGAGGTCGGGGAGCACCGGATCGAGGGCGCCGCACTGGACTTCGACTACCCCGACCACCGGGCCGTCACCCGGCTCGCGCCGGAGCACCGGATCACCCTCTCCGCCGCCGAACTGCGGGCGGCCGTGGCGGCCGGGGCCACCCGTACCCTGCCCTCCGGCCCGGGCGGCGCCGACTGCGAGGTCACCGTCCTGACCCTGACCGGGGACGGCCGCCTGACGGTCGCCGACGATCCGGCCCCCGAGGGCTACCGACTGGCCGTCAACCGGGACTTCCTGCTGGAAGCCCTCGACGCCGGCCGCCCCGGGCAGCTGCTCCTCGAACTCGGCGGCCCGATCGCCCCGCTGGCCGTCCGCACGCCCGGCCGTTCGGGCACCTTCTCCGTGCTGATGCCGGTCCGGCTGCCCGAGTCCGGCTGACCGGCGGGCCTCGCCGGGGCTCTGGAAGGATCACCGCATGAGCCCGCACCCCGACGCCCCTGCCCCTGACGCCCCCGGCTCCGAAGCCACCGGCTCCGGGGTCCACGTCCCCGCGGAGCACGTCCCCGCGGAACAGGTCCGCGCGGTCCACGTCCCGGCCCCCGGCGGCGGCCGGCTGTGGGCGGAGCGCCGAGGAGCCGGCAGCCCGGTGGTGCTGCTGCACGGCTCCGGCATGGACTCCCGGCTGTGGGACGCCGTCGCCCCGGCGCTCGCCCGCCACCACGACGTGATCCGCTACGACGCCCGCGGCCTCGGCCGCTCCAGCACGCCGGAGCAGGCCTTCGACGACGTCGCGGACCTGGGCGCCGTCCTGGACCACTTCCGTCTGCCCGGTGTCGCGCTGGTCGGTCTGAGCATGGGCGGGGAGACCGCCCTGGACTTCGCCCTCGCCCACCCCGACCGGGTCACCGCGCTCGGCCTGGTCGGCGCCTCGGTCAGCGGCCACGACTGGCCGCCGTCCCCGGAGACCACCGCCTTCGCCGACGCCCGGCGCCGTGGCGACGCGGCGGAGCTGGCCGAGCTGGAGCTCTCCGTCTGGGCCGCCCTGGGCCGCGGCGCACCGGGCGGCGAGCTGATCGCGGCGATGGTCGAGGAGAACGCGGCCCGCCGGATCGTCAGCGAGCACCACCTCGCGGGCGCCCCGGCCCGGGCGGCCGAGCCGCTCCTGGGCACGGTCGTCGCGCCCACCCTGGTCGTCCACGGCGACCGTGACCACCCGGAGATCGCGGCCATCGCCCGGAGGCTCGCCGACGACATCCCCGGCGCCCGCGGCCACCTCGTCCCGGACGCCGACCACTACCTCCCGCTGCGCACCCCCGAACGGCTCATCGAGCTCCTCCTCGCCCATCTGGCCTGACCGCCCGGTCCGCCCGGCCCCGGCCGCGCCTGACGGGGGCGCGCGCGTTTGCTGCCGCTAGCACCCTGCTTGCATGTGCAAGCGGGGTGTTGCAGGCTGTCCGCATGGCCTCACTGAACGTCGGCTCGCTGGGCGAGTACATCCGCGAGCAGCGCCGCAACGCCCAGTACTCGCTGCGGCAGCTGGCGGAGGTCGCCGGCGTGTCCAACCCGTACCTCAGCCAGATCGAGCGCGGGCTGCGCAAGCCGAGCGCGGAGATCCTCCAGCAGATCGCCAAGGCGCTGCGGATCTCGGCGGAGACGCTGTACGTCCAGGCCGGGATCCTGGAGGAGCGGCGGGGCGAGGGCCTGGAACTGCGGGCCTCGATCCTGGCCGATCCGCTGATCAACGAGCAGCAGAAGCAGGCGCTGCTCGCGGTCTACGACGCCTTCCTCAAGGAGAACGCCGCGTCGGCACCCACCCCGACGACCGACGGCCCAGCCACCCAGAACACCCACCGGGAGGACCGGTAACCATGCCCATCACCGACGAGATCAAGAAGACCCTCAGCGACCCGACCCCGCTGTACGCCCTGGCCGGCGCCGGGGACCTCGCGTACGAGAAGCTGCGCGAGGTGCCGGGCCGGGTCGAGGCGCTGGCGGCCGACCGCAAGGGCGCTCAGGAGAAGGCCACCGCCACGCTCCAGGAGGCGCAGTCGCTGCTGACCGGGGCGCAGGCCAAGGTCACCGAGACCGTCACCGGCATGCCGACGGACCTCAAGGCCCTGCAGGAGCGGGCCCAGGGCTTCGCGCTGCAGCAGGTGGCCCGCGCGGTCGAGCTGGCGGTGAAGGCCAAGGAGACCTACGACGAGCTGGCCGAGCGCGGCAAGGTCGTGGTGGACAAGGCCCGCCCGGGAGCCTCGGAGGAGGGCGAGCCGTCCGAGCGGCCCGAGCTGACCGTGGAGCCGGTCGAGGTCGTGGAGCCGGCCGAGCCCGCGCCGGCCGCGGAGGGCGGTGCCGAGCCCGCTCCGAAGAAGCCCGCCCGGGCCCGCAAGGGCGCCGCCGACGCCGCGGAGTGACGTGGTGCCCCGAGGGGCACAGTAGGTGACCGTAGGACGTTGACCCCGTCGTGGACGGTCGTCGTGCCAGGATGGGCGGCGGTCGCAGTGCCGGAGTCGAGAGCAGAGGAGATCGAAATGGTCGGAGTGTTGCAGATTCTGGCCTTTTCCTATCTGAACCCGATCTGGTGGGCGACCATCGCCATCCTCGGCTACAAGCTGTTCGCCCTGGCCGACGCGGTCACCCGCCGGGAGGACGCCTACCGGGCGGCCGACAAGAAGACCAAGGGCTTCTGGGTGGCGATCCTGGCGATCTCCTTCGGCTGGGACTTCCTGTTCGGGGTGAACTTCTTCACCGGTATCGGCACCCTGGCCGGTCTGGTCGCCTCGATCGTCTACGTGGTGGACGTCCGCCCGGCGATCCGGGCACTGACCGGAGGCAGCGGCCGGGGCGGCCGGAGCAACACCGGTCCGTACGGCCCCTGGTAGCCCCGGCGGCGGACGACGCGGCGGCCCGGGCGGGGAGTTCACCCGCCCGGGCCGCCGCGCGCCCGTCCCACACCCAGCCCCCCCACCAAAGACTCCTTCTCCCCGGTTTCGCTCCCACAACC